>JAUNHZ010000180.1 GCA_030523705.1 Bacteroidales bacterium | reverse complement strand
TGATCAGAATGGCCGGTATAATCTGCGTATCAGGCAGATGTTAGAGGCTGTCTATACGTTAGAAGGAATAGATAAGTCGACAGATGCGTTCAAACAGTTGGCTGTTTATCTGAAGAGAGTGTGGTTCTCCAGTGGCATTCACCATCATTATGGTTGTGAGAAATTTGTTCCAGGATTCACCCCAGAATATTTCCGCTCATTGTTGGAGAAAGTAGAATCATCTAAACTCCCTTTACAAGAGAATCAGACATTGGAAGAACTGTGCCATGAGATATTTCCTGTTTTGTTTGATCCTGCTATTGATGCCAAGAGGGTGAATCAAGAAGAAGGCGAGGATTTACTATTGACATCGGCCTCTAATTATTATAGAGACGTTACACAGGCAGAAGCCGAGGCTTTCTATGAGGCCATGAAGGACCCTAATGATGAGGAACCTGTGATGTTTGGTATGAATTCCAGGTTAGTGAAAGAAGAAGGGACTCTTGTAGAGAAGGTGTGGAAGGTTGATGGTGTTTATTCATCGGCTATCAAGAAGATTGTTTATTGGTTGGGTAAAGCAGCAAAGGTAGCGGAAAATGAGATACAAAAAGCCGTAATAGAAAAGCTGAGAGAATTCTACCATACCGGAGATTTAAAGACCTTTGATGCGTATAGTATTCTCTGGGTGAATGATATAGATTCCTTTATAGACTTCAACAATGGATTTATTGAAACCTATGGTGACCCTTTAGGGCTTAAAGCCAGTTGGGAGTCCATAGTGAATTATAAAAACGTGGAGGCAACCCACCGGACACAAACAATCAGTGAGAATGCGCAGTGGTTTGAGGATCATTCACCCGTTGCCCCTCAATTTAAGAAGGAAAAAGTCAAAGGGGTTTCCGCAAAAGTTATCACGGCTGCCATTTTAGCTGGCGATTTATATCCAGCAAGTGCCATTGGCATTAATCTGCCAAACTCAAATTGGATTCGAAGTGTTCATGGATCCAAGAGTGTAACCATTGGCAATTTGACTGATGCGTATAATAAAGCAGCAAGAGGAAGCGGGTTCCTTCAGGAATTTGTGTCGGGGAATGATGTGCTGACGCTCATTGAGAAATATGCTGACAAAACGGACGACCTACATACAGATTTGCATGAATGTTTAGGACATGGGTCCGGCAAATTGCTCCCAGGAGTATCGCCAGATGCGTTAAAGGCTTATGGGGCTACAATAGAAGAGGCCAGAGCAGACTTGTTTGGTCTGTATTATATGGCAGATTCAAAACTGATAGATTTAGGACTTTTACCCGATGCAGAAGCATATAAGGCACAGTATTATTCTTATATGCTGAACGGTTTGATGACCCAATTAGTGAGGATTGATTTAGGCAACAACATAGAGGAATCTCATATGAGAAATCGTGCGTTGATTGCTGGTTGGGTGTATGAAAGAGGTTCATCTGTGGGTGCCTTGTCATTCAAACATGAGGCAGGGAAAACCTACTTGGTTATTGATGATTATCAAGCATTAAGAAATCTTTTTGGAGTTTTACTGGCAGAAATTCAGCGCATTAAGAGCGAAGGCGATTATGAGGCTGCCAAGGAGCTGGTAGAGCGTTATGGGGTCAAGGTAGATCCTACGCTTCATAAAGAGGTAAAGGAGCGTTTTGAAAAACTGCATATTGCCCCTTATAAAGGTTTCATCAATCCAGTCTATACTCCTCAATATGATAAAGAAGGAAAATTGGTCGACGTTTCAGTTTCCTATGCAGAAGGTTATGCAGAACAAATGCTTAGGTATAGCAAAGAATATAGGACATTACCATTTGTAAATGATTGATTATGGAAATTTCAGAACAAATAAAAGATATTAAAGGACAATTCCGCTTGGCCATGAACGGGGTAGCTTCTACTCAGATGCGTGAAAGAGGATTGGTCTATAAATTGAATTTTGGAATAGAACTTCCACGCTTACAATCCATAGCATCGGAATATAAGCCAGATCATGAGCTGGCTCAAGCATTGTGGAAAGAAAATATCCGTGAGTCCAAAATCTTGGCAGCCATGTTAATGCCTACCGACGATTTCTGTTTGGATATAGCTGAAATCTGGATTGAGCAGATTCCGACAATAGAAATTGCGGAGCTAACGGTAATGAATTTGTTCCAACGATTACCTTATGCAAGCTCGGCGGCTTTCCGATGGATGGCTGATTCAAGAGAAATGTTTCAAACCTGTGGCTTGCTGCTTTTGACACGCTTGTGTATGCGTAGATGTGAATTCAATGAATCGGCCTCTTATGAACTGGTAGATCAGGCCATCACGTTAATGCAAGATGATAATCAAAAGATAGCATCAAGGGCATTTACGTTATTACGTAAATATATTTTGATAGGAACGGCACAGCAGAAAGCGGTTCTAAATGCATTGAAGAATCTCCAACCAACTGAAGGTTCTGTCCTTGCCGGTTGGGTGGAACAGCTACAGTTTGAGTGTACGATGTAAATTCTTCTCACTTTTCAAAGTATTTTCTTCCTTGTTTCAGTAAAATATTCTAACTTTGGGGCTAAAAGTGTGAATCATGGAAAGCAAGTTGTCTGCTGATGAGTTATGCGAAGCCTTTCGCGCCTTTATCAAGAATAGAGGTGGACGATTCACACCAGAGAGAAAAGCCATAGTGGAGGGGATACTCCAAGTTGGAAAACACTTTGTGATAGAAGACTTGATTGCAGTCCTGGAGAAACAGCGATTCCGTGTGTCAATGGCAACCATTTACAACACGATCAATGAATTGTTGGCTGCAAGCTTTCTTGTGAAATATAATATACAAGACAAGTCTTTCTATGAATTGGGATATATGCAACCTAAGCATAGTCACCAGATTTGTACGATGTGTGGACGAATCTCTGAATTCCAGAATCCGGATTTGGATGAGGCTGTCCGTGGACAAAAGTACAAGCGTTTTACATTGGCAGATTATTCTTTGATGGTCTATGGAATATGTTCCGTTTGTAAAGGCCAGTTGAAGAGAGCAAATAGAAAGAATAAAATTTAAATACAATAAAAATGAAAGTAGATGTCTTGTTAGGCCTCCAGTGGGGCGACGAAGGAAAAGGTAAAGTCGTAGATGTTTTGACTCCAAACTATGATGTTGTTGCCCGTTTCCAAGGTGGTCCTAATGCTGGTCACACTCTTGAGTTTGAGGGACAGAAATATGTTCTTCGCTCAATTCCTTCTGGTATTTTCCAAGGAGATAAGGTAAATATAATTGGTAATGGTGTTGTTTTGGACCCTTCTCTGTTTAAGGCAGAAGCAGAAGCTCTTGAAGCATCTGGCCACCCTTTGAAGGAGCGTTTGCATATTTCTAAGAAAGCTCATCTTATTCTTCCTACTCATAGAATCCTGGATGCTGCTTATGAGGCTGCTAAGGGAAAGTCAAAGGTTGGTACTACCGGAAAGGGTATTGGCCCTACCTATACAGACAAGGTGAGTCGTAATGGTTTGCGTGTTGGTGATATCCTTCACAATTTTGAGGAGAAGTATGCTGCTGCAAAGAAACGCCATGAAGATATCTTGCAAAGCTTGAATTATGAATATGATATCACTGAGCTGGAGAAGACTTGGATGGAAGGTATTGAGTACTTGAAGCAGTTCCCATTGGTTGATAGCGAGCATGAGTTGAACGGTTTGCTGAAGGAGGGAAAAACTGTTCTTTGCGAAGGTGCTCAGGGTACCATGCTGGATGTTGACTTTGGTTCTTATCCATTCGTAACTTCTTCAAATACAATTTGTGCAGGCGCTTGTACCGGTTTGGGTATTGGCCCAAATAAGATTGGTGAGGTGTTTGGTATCATGAAGGCATATTGCACACGTGTAGGTTCAGGCCCATTCCCAACAGAACTTTTTGATGAGACTGGCAAGAGAATTCGTGACTTGGGCCATGAATATGGTGCAGTTACAGGCCGTGAGCGTCGTTGTGGATGGATTGATTTGGTAGCCTTGAAATATGCAATCATGGTGAACGGTGTAACCAAGTTGATCATGATGAAGAGCGATGTGCTGGATGAGTTTGAAACCATCAAGGCATGTGTTGCATATAAAATCGGTGGTGAAGAAATTGATTACTTCCCATTTGATATCAAGGAGGATGAGATTGAACCAGTATATGTGGAGATGCCAGGTTGGAAGACTGACATGACTAAGTTTACCTCTGAAAATGAGTTCCCAGAAGAATTCAATGCTTATATTGATTTCTTGGAGGCTCAGTTGGAAACTCCTATTAAGATTATCTCAATCGGTCCTGACCGTGATCAGACAATTGTTCGCTATAC
>JAUNHZ010000016.1 GCA_030523705.1 Bacteroidales bacterium | reverse complement strand
CTCAGGACCTTAAAATATGTTTAATGTTATAGTGCTGCGAAATTAAGGAATATAAAGAAAATACCCAGACAGGCCACACCTATCTGAATTGGCGTGCTGATTTGTATGATTTAGCGCAGAAGATTTTTAAGTAATAGGATAGTTTCTTTCTTACCTTAGGATTTGAATGAAATGAGTAAATCTCGCCCATTCCTGTAAAGGATTAGGGCGAAATTTACATTCAACTAACCTAAATATTCTATAAACTATTACTAATATGCTAGTATGGAGACAAAACTGTCGGCAGGCATGTTGACATCAAGACTGCCATTCTTGACTGCGTGGAGTGATGCCTCTGTGCATGGTGCCGGAATACCGGTGACATGAGCCATGCAAGAACCTGCATTATTCACTATATGTACGGTACTCTCTCAGCACCATGCATAGGCGTAGTGGTAATCTGGCTAGTTTTTTATTTAGATATACTTCCCAATATTGCTATTATTTTTGTAATTTTGTGCCCGAATTTGGAAATCGGGAAAAACTCTTCCCGATGTAAGGGAATCCGGTTAGAATCCGGAGCTGTTCCTGCAGCTGTAAGCATCCTCCTTTTTGGGAAGGTGGGCAAACTCCAAAGTGTCACTGTTGCATAGCAATGGGAAGGCCTTTGCCTACTGGATGCAAGCCAGAATACCTGCCAAATGTGCGATAGTGATTTACTCCCAGGAGATGGATTAAACAACAATGTATGAAAAAAATTATCATAGGATTTTTCCTGACGCTTTTTGCGCTTAATTTGCATGCTCAGAAGACTGCCGTTCTTGTAGCACAGTTTGGAACCAGTAACACAGAGGGTAGAACCGCTGCGTTAGATGTTATTTTCCAGGACATAAAGACTGCCTTTCCCGGTGTGGAGGTGCGTGAGGCTTTTACTTCGCCTACCATCTGTCGTATATTGGAAAAGAAAGGTATCCATAAGGATAGTGCTGTAGATGCGCTCTTGCGTCTGCACTTGGAGGGGTATGACAAGGTATTTGTACAACCTACTTTCTTGCTTGATGGCATAGAGATGAACATGCTTCGTGAAGATGTGGAAAAGGTGGCATCTTTCTTTAAGGATGTGAAGGTGGGAGAGCCACTGCTGTCGGAGATTTCAGATTTCCAACAGGTTGTGTCGCTTCTTCAAGACCGTGTTCCCGGTAAGAATGAAGCGGTGATGTACGTAGGGCATGGAAACCAGAAAGCCAGTACGGCAGCCTATACCATGTTGGGAAATATGCTGAAAGCCGCAGGTATACCTCGGTGTTATTTTGGAACCGTGGAAGGTTGGCCAGATCTGGAGCAGTCTGTGAAGCAGCTGGAAGGTCAGAAAATCAAGAAAGTAACCTTAGTGCCATTCTTGCTGGCTGCAGGCGTGCATACCCACGAGGATATTGATGGGGAGTGGAAACCTGCACTGGAGCAAGCTGGTTATCAAGTAGAGGTTTTTTTTCACGGATTGGGAGAGAACCCTGCTTTCCGTCAGTTGATTATTAGTCACTTAAAACAAATAATGAAATAAAGCATGAATTTTAGATTTATGGGAACAGCCTTACTGGTTGCATCAACAACCATGGCCTTTGCGCAGCGAGAGGATGTGGTGAAGAATGTTGATCTAAACCCTGTAACAATTCTAGGTACAGGAACCTATCATAAGGCGGATAATTCTCCTGTTGCAGTGAAAGTGATCTCTGCAAAGGATTTGAAAGATACACAGGTTACAAACCTCACAGATGCACTTACACGACTGACAACCAACATTACCACACAAACGAATGGTCAAGGTACATTCGTGAACTTCAACGGTATGAGTGATAGCTATATGCTTATTCTGGAAAACGGCAAGCGCATGAGTGGTGACGACCGTTGGAATCGTATCAGCATGAGTAACATCAAGCGAATTGAGATTTTGAGTGGAGCAGCCAGCGCTCTCTATGGTAGCGAGGCTATCGCCGGTGTCATTAACATCATAACCGATGAGACCCAGAATAAGGTAGAGGCATCAAACTTTACTAAATTCTCCAGCAAGGGCAGACTTGATGAGGATATTCAGGTAGATATTAATTCCGGGAAACTCAGTAGTGCTACTACCTATAACCATAAGGAGGCCGACAACTGGCAAGTGAACAAGTATCAGGCATTTGATGAGGACGGCACTACTGTGGCCAAACTCACCGGAAGGCCCATGTCCGTGGCGTATAATTCGGAGAACATCAGCCAGAAACTAGAGTGGAAAGTGAACGACAAGTTCTCTGCTTATATCCGTGGAAACTATTATGATTATCTCACAGCCCGTCCACAGAACGCTACCTATTTTACCCAGAAGGCTACTACGAATAAGACCACAGGTGAGAAAACCTATTCTTATACAGAAAAGGCTGCCTATACTTATGACTTGCACCACAAATCATACACCTATGGTGGTGGCGCGCGTTGGGAACCTAATAAGGATACCCACATCTACTTGGATGTGTATAGTGACAACTACGTGTCTAAATATGCCTATTGGCAAACCAGCGAGGAAGAGGCGTATGAACTTACCCGTAAGCGTACTCACTATACCAATGAGACACTGAAGGGAATTTTCCGCGTAACACCAAAGCACAAACTTTCTGCTGGTATAGAGCTGGTGCAGGAATCCCTGAATAGTGAGAGCGACAATATCCATTTTGAATCTACCAACAGCTATAACGTTTTTGCACAAGATGAACTGGTGTTGCTGAAAAACTTGGAAGCAGTCATTGGCATGCGTTATACCTATAATGATAATTTTGGCTCTCAGTTTACTCCAAATGCCGGCTTGTTCTATAAGCTGGGACAGTTCCGCTTCCGTGCAAGTTATGCAGAGGGCTACCGTACACCAACCCTTTCTCAGCTCTATGCTACAGATCAAGCTAAGACCAACTCTCGCTATACCATTAATAATACTGCTTTGAACCCAGAGAACAACCATTTCTGGAATGCTAATGTGGAGTACACTAACAACTGGATGAGCTTGAGCCTGAGTGGTTATGTGAATGAAATCAAGAACATGATCAACTATCGCACCCTTACGGAAGATGAGATTTCTGGTAGTAGTGCCCTCTCTGCTTTGCGTGAGGAAGGATGGACTACTATCCGTCAGCGCGATAATATAGATGAGGCTACCCTCAAGGGCGTGAGTGCCAATGTAAAGTTCATTCTTCCAGCAGGTTTCACCCTGAGCGGAGGCTATTCTTATACCGATTCTAAAGCGCGCACCAAGACGCTGGATGCCAAGACTCAGAGTTATACGATAACAGAAAATCCAGTGGATAAGAGCGTTAGGGATGTGACCAATGTGAACTTGACTTGGAATCATGCGTGGGGCGACTATTACCTGAACGTGAACCTGAATGGACATGTGCAAGGTCGCCGCTATAGCAGTACCTACGGTTATGCACCTAAGTATCAGCAGTGGGACTTGAATACACGCCATACCTTCATTATGCAGCATTTCACCTTAGAGCCTAGTGTGGGAATAGAGAATCTGTTTAACCAGCGCGATACTTCGTATTGGAATTCCAATTTCTCTACCATCAATCCAGGCAGGACGCTCTACGTGAGTGTGGCACTGAAATTTAGAGGATAAATAAAATAAATCATGAGAATATATGTAGCTGGCATAGGTCCAGGATCACCCCAGGATATCACACCTGCCGTATTGCAAGCCGTGCAGGACAGCAATGTGGTGGTGGGTTATAAGTATTATTTCCAGTTTATAGAGCCCTATCTCAAGCCGGGAACGGAATGCATAGATACGGGTATGAAGAAGGAGAGGGATCGTGCAGAACAGGCATTTCAACTGGCAGAACAGGGAAAGACGGTGTGCGTGATTTCCAGTGGCGATGCCGGCATTTACGGCATGACCCCTCTCATCTATGAAATGAAGAAGGAGAGAGGCTCGGAGATTGAGATTATCCCATTGCCTGGTATCAGTGCTTTCCAAAAGGCTGCATCGTTGTTGGGAGCGCCTATGGGACATGATTTCTGTGTCATCTCCCTGAGTGACCTCATGACACCATGGAAACTGATAGAGAAGCGCATCAAGGCGGCGGCTTCGGGGGATTTCATTACGGCTATCTATAACCCTAAGAGTCATGGACGCTATTGGCAGTTGCACCGCGTGAAGGAGATTTTCCTGCAAGAAAGAGAACCGGATAATGTGGTAGGATTTGTGCGTCAGGCGGGGCGTGAGGAGCAGGAAGTGACTGTCACTACGCTCCAGGATTTTGACCCAGAGGACGTGGATATGTTTACCGTGGTGATTATAGGTAATAGTCAGTCGTTCATAAGCGATGGCAAGTTCATCACCCCTCGCGGTTATTACCGTGAACAGGATGAGTCCGGTAAGAACTTGGGACAGAACATTATGATTCAGTCCTTTAGGACCATCAGACAGGAACTCAAGCATCCAGATATTCCTTTATGGAAACTCTGGCCCATGCTCCATGCCATTCACACCACTGCGGATTTTGATATGGAAAACCTGCTTTGGATGGACAATCAGGCTACTGCCACTCTGTATGAGAAAGTCAAGAATGGTACGCTCAAGACGATAGTCACCGATGTCACCATGGCTGCGTCTGGTATTCGTAAGGGAGCACTGGAGCGCCTGGGCATAGAGGTGGTTTGTTATATCAATGACCCAAGAGGTGCAGAAATGGCTAAGCAGCAAGGCATTACCCGTGCACAGGCTGGTATGCGTTTGGCTGCTGCAGAACATCCCGATGCCCTCTATGTGTTTGGAAATGCTCCCACAGCCCTGTTGGAACTCTGTGATTTGGTGAAAAAGCAGAAATGTTTCCCTGTGGGTGTGATTGGTGCGCCTGTGGGTTTTGTGCATGTAGAGGAAAGTAAGCACGCCGTGAAGCCATTCAAGCAGTTCCCTAAGATACTGATAGAGGGAAGGAAGGGTGGAAGCAATCTTGCTGCCACGTTAGTGAATTCCATACTTACCTTCGATGACGCTGAACAACTAAGACCCGGAAGAGATGTATAAATGTACGCTGATAGGCATTAGTGACAGTCGTGCCCAGTGGTTCCCACCTCAGGTGCAGGCTGTGATTAGCCAGGGAAAGGTTTTCTCTGGTGGCAAGCGCCATCATGAGATCATGGCTCCCTATCTCCCTTCCGATGCCTTGTGGATAGATATAACCGTGCCTCTCTCTGCTGTATTTGAGCAATACAAGCAGCATGCAGAGGTGGTGGTGTTTGCTTCGGGAGACCCGCTGTTCTTTGGATTTGCAGCTACCGTGCAGCGAGAGCTTCCGGAGGTGCAGATGCAAGTGTTCCCATCGTTTAATTCGCTTCAGATGTTGGCGCATAGGCTGAATTTGCCTTATCAGGATATGCATGTGGTATCCCTTACGGGAAGGCCTTGGGACAAGTTCGATGAGGCGCTGATTGCTGGAGAGGCGTTCATGGGTGTGCTTACGGATAAGCATAATACGCCTCAGGTTATCTGGCAGCGTATGCAGGAGTATGGCTATAGCAATTATGAGATGATTGTGGGGGAAAATCTGGGAAATGAGACGCTGGAACGGGTGTCTATTTTCTCTCCGGGACGTGAATATGCCAATCCAAATTGCTTGATACTGAGGAAGACAGCAGATAAGTATCGTCCGTTTGGCATTCCGGAGTCCGAGTTCCATTTACTGAATGGAAGGACCAAGATGATTACCAAAATGCCTATCCGCCTCCTGTCGCTTTCCATGTTGGATTTGCACAACAGGCAATCCTTCTGGGATGTAGGCTTCTGTACAGGCAGTGTGAGCATAGAGGCCAAACTCCAGTTTCCGCATCTGCACGTGACATCGTTTGAAATCCGTGAAGAGGGAAGGGAACTTATGGAGTTGAACAGTAAGAAATTCGGCACGCCGGGTATCACTACGCTCATCGGTGATTTCCTGCAGGCAGACCTTGAGGGGTTACCTGCTCCCGATGCCGTATTCATAGGTGGCCACGGAGGTAAACTCAAAGAGATGATAGCACGCGTGAAACCGCTCATGAAGGAGGGCGCATGCCTGGTTTTCAACTCCGTGTCCCCAGAGAGCAAGCAATTATTTGAAGAGGGAATCCAAGCAGTGGGAATGCAACTTACACAGTGCGCTCGCGTGGCTTTGGATGAGTTTAACCCTATTTATATATTGAAAGCAGAATGATAAGATTTGAAACCATAAACCCGGCTGGAGAACGCTTGGCAAGACTCATCCAGCAGGAACTGGGTGAAAGAGCCGATGTGCAAGCGGTGGTTTTTATTGGTGCCTTGGGTATCTGTGTGCGTCGTATGGCTAATCTGGTGAAGGATAAGCATACGGATCCTGCCGTGATTTGTGTGGACTCTACAGGTAAATATGTGATTCCTGTACTGAGCGGACATGTGGGTGGGGCAAACCAACTAGCGCGTGAGATTGCTCGCATTACAGGTGGAGAGGCTGTCATTACCACCCAGAGCGATAACCTGGGATTGTGGGGGTTGGATACATTGGCCAGAGAGAAAGGATGGCAGCAGGTAGAACTCTCGCATGCAGCCATGAATCATGCCATAGCTACATTTGTAAACCAGAAGCCTACAGCATTAGTGCTGGAGTGCCACGATGAAGGCGCACAGTGGATGCGGGAGACTTGTCCGGCTCATGTGACTCTTTTCTCCTGTATGGAGGATTATCAGGCTTCAGCTATTCCATTTGAACTGCTCATTCTGGTAAGCCCAAGGGTAGTGAACGGTGTGGAGATTGCTCACATTCAGTACGTTCCGCGTGTGCTGCACCTGGGTGTTGGTTGTCAGAAGCAAGCGCCTAAAAGCATTGCAAAGCAGTTGTTGATGGAGGTGGAGAATCTGGGTTATCATTCCTCGGCTATTTCCACCATCAATAGCATTGAGCTTAAGAAGGATGAGCCTTTATTAGCAGAGCTGGCAGCATGTCTGCCACAAGCTAAGTTGCAGATATTCAGTGCAGAGGAGCTGTCACGGATAGATGTGCCTAATCCAAGCGAGAAGGTGTTTGAAGTGACGGGATGCTATGGGGTGGCAGAATCGTCAGCATTGGCTGCATCAAATGGAATCTTGTTGATAGAGAAGCAGAAAGGCTGCCTAGATGGCGCTTACTATACGTTTGCTCTGGCAGCAGCTTCTGGGGAGAAGGGGCATATAGAGATTGTTGGCGCAGGACCTGGAGACCCTGATTTGGTGAGCGTTCGAGGACGCAAGTTCTTGGAACGTGCCGATTTGATTCTATATGCTGGCAGCTTGGTGCCTAAAGAACTGACCTATTGCGCTAAGGCTGGGGCTACCGTACGCTCATCGGCAGATTTGGACTTGGAGGAGCAGTTTGCCCTTATGAAAGAGTTCTATGATCAGGGGAAACTGGTGGTGCGCTTGCACACGGGCGACCCTTGCATTTATGGCGCTATACAGGAACAGATGGCGTTCTTTGATAAATATGGTATGGATTATCATATCACACCGGGAATCTCGTCGTTCCTGGCTGCAGCAGCAGAGCTGAGGAGTCAGTTTACCATCCCGGAACGCTGTCAGACCATCATCCTTACTCGTGGTGAGGGTAGGACACCTATGCCAGATAAGGAGAAGCTTCACCTCTTGGCTAAACACCAGAGTACCATGTGTATCTTTTTGAGTGCCAGCATTGTGGAACAGGTGCAGCAAGAGCTCTTGGAGGGCGGATATGCCCCTGAGACTCCGGTGGCTGCATGCTATAAACTCACATGGAAGGACCAGCGTATCTTCCGTGGGCAGCTGAAGGACTTGGTACAGTTGGTGAAAGGAAATAAACTGACGTTGACCACCATGATTGTGGTTGGCGATGCCATAGATAACCGTGAGGGCTTGAGTAAGCTTTACGATGGCCATTTCACGCATCTGTTTAGAAAAGGAAAGGAATGATACTGATTTTAGGAGGAACCACAGAAGGACGTTTGGCGGTGGATATCTGTGAGCAAGCAGGGAAACCGTTCTATTATTCTACCAAGAGCGCATTGCAAAAGGTGGAATTGCACCACGGTGTGCGACTGACGGGCGCTATGGATTCCTCTGAAATGCAAGTATTCTGTAAGGAGCATGGGATTGCTTGTATCATCGATGCGGCACATCCTTTTGCTGAGAACCTGCACCAAACCATCGCTACCGTAGGGCTGCCTGTGATTCGTTTGCAGCGCTCTTTTGGTGAGCGCATAGAGGGTGTTACCTATTGTAAAGACTATGCTGATGCCATGGAGAAACTAAAGGAGCAGCCTTTGCGTTGCCTCTTGGCTTTATCCGGTGTCAACACCATGGCTAAATTGGCACCGTATTGGAGAACGCACAAGACCATTTTCCGTATCCTTAGTCGTGCGGAGAGTATGGAGTTAGTGCAGCAGAACCAGTTCCCCACCTCAAATTTGCTTTTCTATCCGGCAGATTGTACGCTGCCTACGAAAGAGGCGGAGAAAACACTGATGGCTTCTATAGGCTGCGATGCCATTCTTACGAAGGAAAGTGGCGACAGTGGTGGCTTTGATGCCAAGGTACAGGCTGCTTTGGAACTGGGCTTGAAGGTGTTTGTGGTGGAGCATCCAGAACTGCCGGACACGTGGACCTATGTTACGGGAAAGCATGGTTTGCGTAGGGCTATTGAGCAGTTGGCTCCTGCGTTCTTTCCGCTGAAAACTGGTTTCACCACAGGGGCTTGCGCTACGGCTGCAGTGAAAGCCGCCTTGTTGTCTCTGCTGTATGATGACACGCCCGAGGAGGTGGCTTTTGCCCTTCCCGATGGGGAAATCATGACCATTCCCGTGACATTGGAAGAGAAGGGGGTGGCATCGGTTGTGAAGGATTTCAGCGATGATCCCGATGTGACCAAGGGGTGTAAGATTACGGCAAGACTCACGCCGGGTAGTCAGGGTATCCGTTTCCTGAAAGGAGAGGGGGTAGGTACCGTTACGCTTCCAGGCTTGGGCATTCCGGTGGGTGAACCCGCTGTGAACAGCACGCCTCGCCAGATGATGATGAATGAAATCCGTGCCTTGACATCTGCCGATTTCGATGTGACCATCGCTGTGGAGCATGGCGAGGAACTGGCACAGAAGACGTTTAATCCGCGCGTAGGTGTGATAGGGGGCATCAGTATCATCGGTACGTCGGGAATTGTTTCTCCGCTTTCGCATGAGGCATTTGTCCAGAGCATCACACGGGAACTGGAGGTAGCAAAAGCCATTGGTTGCCGTGAGATTGGACTGGTGTCTGGCTTGAAAAGCGAGGAGGCCCTACGCCGGGAGAAGGATATCCGCTGCATTCATTATGGCAACTTCATTGGGGAGTCCTTGAAAGCGGCACATCAGGTTGGTTTTGAGAAAGTCACCCTGGCCATCATGATAGGAAAGGCCGTGAAACTGGCCGAGGGACATTTGGATACACACTCCCATAAAGTAGTGATGAACAAGGCTTTTCTTAAAGAAGTAGCGGGTCCCGATGCGGGAAAGATAGACCAGATTACACTGGCGCGTGAACTTTGGGGCCTCATGCCTGTATCCTTCTTTGAACAGATAAAGTCACTTTGCTATAACCATTGTAAAACCGTTTTCCCGGAGGGAGAACTTGAAATACGACTGATATGCGACATTCCATCTTAATGCTCTTGCTCTTGCTGAGTATTCCATTTCTGGCCATCCTGAATCTGGTAGTGGGTTCGGTGTCTATTCCGGTATCCGATGTCTTCGACATTCTGTTTGGTGCAGGGTCTGAGAACCAGATCTGGACAAACATCGTACTGCTTACACGCTTGCCGCAGACACTCACGGCCATTGCCTGTGGTGCAGGTCTGGCAGTGGCAGGTTTGGAGATGCAGACGGTTTTCCATAACCCTTTGGCAGGTCCTTCGGTATTGGGTATCAGTAGTGCTGCCAGTCTGGGTGTGGCGTTTGTGGTCTTGCTTTCAGGAACCTTAGGTGGAGGCATCATGACCCAGTTTGGGGTGTTTGGGAATACGGCATTGACCTTGGCGGCTATCATGGGTGCGCTGGCTGTCATGGCCATCATTGTGTATCTGTCCCAACGGGTGCAGGGGAATGTCACACTGCTGATTGTGGGTGTCATGATAGGCTATATTGCCAGTGCCATTATTGGTGTGCTGAAGTATTTTTCCACCGAAGAGGATATCCGTGCCTATGTGATTTGGGGACTGGGCTCTTTTGCGCGGGTTACCGGTGGACAGGTCTATGTGTTTGTGGGCTTGATGTGTGTGCTGCTTCCTCTTTCCATGCTGTTGGTAAAGCCGTTGAATATGTTGCTGTTAGGCGAGCAATATGCCGTGAATTTAGGTTTGGACATACGTCGTGCCCGGTTGCTGATTATCTCTTCTGCAGGCATTTTAACGGCTATCGTCACCGCTTATTGCGGACCTATCATGTTCTTAGGCTTGGCCGTTCCGCACATCTGTAGGGGATTGTTCAAGAAATCAGATCATCGTATCTTATTGCCATCCACCCTTTTCTGTGGGGCCAGTCTGGCATTGCTGTGTAATTTGATTGCCCGTCTTCCGGGTTTTGAAGGTGCGCTCCCTATCAACTCCGTAACCGCATTGATAGGTGCTCCTGTAGCGCTCTGGGTGCTGCTTAAGCGAAAGAAGTAAAGGCTTTCAGGAAGGCTTCGAATCCACTTTCAGCCCAGTACCAATGGGTATATCCCGCTATGACATTCTTGTAGCGATATACCGCTGTAGGCATTTCCTTCTCTTTGGCAGAAAGCAGATTACGAGAGACTTGCAAGTCGGCTGAAGAGATTTCCCGTACCTCTGAATAATGGAACTCATGGCCTTTCAACTCTTGGGTGTCAGCAGAGATTTTCCGATATCCTAAATGCAGGTGTGCATTTTCCATGGTACATTCCAGCGGAAGCACACCACACATAGCATAAGAAATGCTGTCCATTTCAATGTGATGGGTTAAGTACATCATGCCACCGCATTCGGCAAAAATGTAACCGCCTTGCATTGCAAAATCATGGATAGCCTCACGCATTGCTGCATTCTGCTCCAAGGCTGCCGCAAAAAGTTCCGGATAGCCACCGGGGAGATAGAGTAAATCGCATGCAGGCAGCGCTGTATCGTTCAAGGGAGAGAAACAGACTACCTCTGCACAGGCTTTCAGGGCATCAAGATTGGCCCGATAGATGAAATTAAACGCCTCGTCTCTGGCTACAGCTATTCTCATAAGGCTAAGATTTGGTCTATGGATACATGTTTTTCTACCTCTTCGGCTGCTAAGCTGATGAGGTTTTCCATTTCCTCTTTGGCGGTAATGGTAAGGCCTAAGTGTCTGCTTGGAATGGCTAGTGCTGGGTTTTTCTGCAGATAACCTAAGCAGGTCACCCCGGCATCTGCACAGGCTTGCTGCAGGTACTGGAAATGGCTTTCACTGGCTACCATGTTGAATACCACTCCGGCCAGTTTCAGGGTGGGGCAGAAGTGCTTGAAGCCATAGATTAGTGGGGCTACGGAGTAGGCTACCGACTTGGCGTTCACCAATAATACCACGGGAATGTCCAGCAGTTGAGCTATCTCGGCACTTGACCCCTGGCTTTTCTCAAAACCATCGAACAGGCCCATCACACCTTCTACCACGCACATATCAGCCGAGGCAGAGTAGTGGGCGTACAAGTCCTGTACATGCTTTTCTGAGCCTAACCATGTGTCCAGGTTCACGGATTCCTGTCCACTAGCCGCCGCATGGAAAAGAGGGTCTATGTAATCAGGTCCACATTTGAATGGCTGTACACAGATTCCTCTGTCCCTCAATGCGCGGAGTAAGCCCATGGTGAATGTAGTCTTTCCACAGCCCGATGAGGCTGCACCAATCAACAGGTTTTTCATGGGTTTACTTAATCAGCTTATAGAACTTGGGTTCATAACTTGGCAATACCTCTGGGTGGAAGGCTTTGGCAAAATCGGCCAGCAGCAAGTGAGGCTGCACGCCTGCCAACTCACGGTAAGGGGTTTGTGCCAGGTTGCAGAAGATGACTTTCTGGTTCTTGAAAGCCTCCATGGTGGTGTAGCGCTCGTCTTCATTGGCCAGTGCCTCCAGGGTGAAATCCCCATCGAAACTGCTGTCCATCTGCCAGAACTCTGCGTTCACGGCCTTGGCATAGACAGCCTCAAAATCCAGTGAGGTACCACCCGATTCTTGATTGTCCTTCAGGATATAATCGGCTCCGGCATCCTTGAAAATCTGCGCCATATAGCTCTGTCCACCCACAATATACCAACCGTCGCGCATCTGGCGTCCGGACACTACGGTAGGGTGGTTCTGCGCTTTTTCCTGAATCTCTTGCTTCAGGGTCAGGTATTTCTTTTCAATGTTGGCAAACACGGCATTGGCCTTGCGTGTCTCTCCGGTAAGCAGGCCGATGAGCTTAATCCATTCTGCCTGTCCCAGTGGGTCCACCTCCTTATAGCCATGATGGCTGATGAGTGGAATGCCACAGTCCTTCAGGGCCTCGAATCCACCATGCTTGCTGGCAGATACAAAAATATACTCTGGCTCTGCGGCAATGACGGTCTCCAAGTCGAAATTTCCTTCCTTGCCAATCTTCACCGTGCTTCCATCCTTCATCAGCTTCTTCATTTTAGGGCTGAAGAGGTTCTTGAGGGAGTTCATGCCCACAATCTTTTCCTCCAGTCCTAACACCTCGAAATTACCCAACTGCAGGGCTGTGGTGCAGATGAAACGGGTGGCTGGTTTGGTAATGATCAGTTCTTCGGCCTTGCTGTGCTTAGCCGATGGGTCTGGGTTGCTGATGCGCACGTGAATGCCATCTTCCTGATAGCTTACCTCCAGTCCCTTGGCATAGCGAATCTCTATGGTATCGGAGTATGCTGATGCTGTGGCTAAGATGGAATCTTGCTGCTGGAACAGGGAATCTGCGGTAAGTACAGATGCAGTTTGTGCCTGCCGACCACCGCAAGCGGCAGTCAGCAAGGCACAACCCAGAACCAATAAATCTATGAATTTTAATGCTTTCCTCATTATTCTTCAGGGAACATTGAATGGTAGTAATCATCCAGTGCTTCATCGGCAATAGCATTGGCAGTGTGGTCCATCCAGATGTTCAGTACACCCTTGACGTCCAACAGGCCCTTCATGAAGATGCTCTCATTCTCGGTCAAGTTGTAGCCATTGTGGCTAAAGTACTCAAACCAGCTGTTGTCTTCGCTTTCTGGCTCACTGGCATCCCAGTATTCTGCACCAATACCTGCCATATCGTTGTGTGAGTGGTCACCAGCGATAGACATCAGTGGGTGAAGGAACATCTTACCGTTGGCAATACCAGCTGCCTGCATACGCTCCATTACGTTCTGCTTGTAGTTCTCTGGCATATCTACAGTACCTACAAAATAGTTAGGGTTCAGCTTCTGGAGCTCTTCCTCCAACTGGGTGTAGCGTACGTTTGCAGAGTAGGTGTCGTAGTTGTTAGGGTTTCCGTGGCCCATGAATGCAAATGCACCCTTAGCAGCGGTGTCCTTATAGACATCGTTCAGTGCCTTGGCTACTGCAGGAACGTCTGTATCTGGGTCGGTCAGCAGTGGGGCACCCAAGCGCAGGGTTACCTTTGACAAGTAAGTGTCATCCAAATCGCCCAGATAGTTGTTGGCAAAGTCCTTGATGTAGTTGATTACACGGGTAAACTCCTCACCAGGGATGACCTGGAGTGACTGTACCAAAATCTCGCTGTACTGTGAAGAGCCGAATGCATGCAACCAGAAGTTAGGTGCATAGTAGTTACGGATCTGTGCGCCTTCAGCCTTGTGCTCACCAGCAGCTGCACGGTTGATACAGATGGCAGAGCTGTAAGATACGAATACATCGTAGCCCTTGAAACGTGGGTCGTTCTCGTAGGCTTTCTTGGTAGCATCGAAAGAATCGAATGCCTGCTGCCAGGTAGAACCGAAGGCAACCAGCAGGATAGCCTTGTTGTTTCCGCTCTTGCTCTTCTGAGCCTTAACCTGTTCATCTACAGCCTTCTGATAAGTGGTGTAGTTGTTCTCTGTGTTTTCATCATCTGAACAAGATGTGAAAGTGAATGCGCTGGCTGCCACTGCAACCATTGCAAGCATGAGTGATTTAATCTTCATCATAACTGTCTTTTTTAGTTGTTATATGTTTAATTCTCTTTCCTGTATTGAATTTCACGCTGAAGGTGGCATAGAAAGTGGTACCTGCCGATGTGGTTCCCAAGTGGTAGTCGTGTGGGGTGCGGTCCACATAATTAAAGATGTTATCTATGCCGGCTTCTACCTTATAGCTGGTTTCCTTTCCCGGTCTGGTAAAGTCATGTGTGGTAGTGATGCGCCAGATTTGGTGAGGCTTACCGTTTCCGTCGTTCTGGTAGTAGCGTGTGCTGCTGCCTTTTCCATAGATGCCGGCATTCAGCTTGTATTTGTCGGTAAACTTGTGGTTCCAAGTGAGATAAGCGTTCCATTTATGGTGAGCCATACCGTCTATGGTTACTTGATCCAGGCGGTTGTGCTTCTCGTTATATACGTGGGCATCGGTGTCCAGATAGGAGTAGTTTCCGCCTAAGGTAAGCTCTGGGGTAAGCTGATAGCTGGCATTCACATCCACGCCATAGGTCTTGGCATCTTCTGTGTTTTTATACATGCGTGGGATAATCTCGCCACTGCCATCGCCCCAGTATTCGGTGGAGCCTGGTGGAATCTCACCCACAGGAATGTTCACCAGGGTAATCATGTTGGCCAGTTTGTTCAGGTAGCCTGTCACGGAGAAGGAGAGTTTCTGGTTTCTGTATTCTGCACCAGCCGACCAATAATTACTGGTCTGTGCATCCAGGTTCTCATTGCCCATATAATAATAGGTCTTGCTACCCATGTGTCTTAGATACCTGTATTTTAATTCTTTAGGGGTAGGTGTCTTGAAACCCTGACTCCATCCCAGGCGCACGCGTACATCGCCCAGGGCTATCATGGTGCTGAGTTTTGGAGTAGCCTTAAAGCCAAATGCCTTATTCTGGTTCAAGCGCAAGCCTGCCGTGATGTTGAGCCATCGGAGCAGGTTGAACTCATCTTGTGCATAGACAGAGCCCGTCCAGTCGCTGGCTTTCCCGTTCAGCACACGCATAGGGGCATTCAGCCAGTCGTAACGGAACTCGCCACCCACGCTCAGCGTGTTCTCTGCGGGCAGATAGAACACACCCTTGAGGGTTCCCAGGGTGCGCTGCTGGTCGCTCTGCAGGTTCTTCTGTCCTGCAAAATAAGGGAAATAGTTGGTAAACTGACCGTTAGGGTCGTATCCATCTTCCAGCGTAGTGTCCGTGTATTTATAGAAATAGGCATGCTTGTTCCAGTCTATATCCATGGTGATATAGTCGGTCTTGTTCAGTTTCCACTGTCCGCCACCAGACACACTGGCATTCCTGTACATTAAGTTATAGGTATAGACATCGCAACTTGGGTACTTGCCATCTTGAGGGCGGGAAATGAGTTTGCCATAGACCCATCCCTCTGCATAAACGCTGAGCATCTTGTTGAAATCATAGCTCAGGCGCTGGCTCACTTGCCAGTTGGTGTACTGGTTTACCGTCTTGTTCTTACTGTCGTGGATAATGGTTCCCTCGGTGTACTCATCGGGGGTGTTCTGCCATCCGTCGGTATGCTGGAGCTGGAAATTGGTGTAGCTGGACAACTTGTTGAATTTCAGGGCCACACCATTATGCTGGCGGATGTCATTATAGGAGCCATAGCGAGTGGTATTCTCCAGATAGATGCCAGATTCCGTGTGCTTCTTGGTGATGATGTTGATGACACCCGCAATGGCATCGCTACCATAGAGTGCACTCTGCGCACCCTTCACTATCTCTATGCGTTCCACGTTATGAGGGTCAATCAAGCCCAGATCATTCTCGCCACCATTGTCTCCGTGCAGGCGCTTACCATCTACCAAGATTAGTATGTAGTTGTTTCCCAGTCCGTTAAGCTGCATCTGGCTGCCCATGTCCCCCTCGTTGAAAGAGAACGAAGCCGTCAGACCGCCCAGAATCTCCTCCAGCGATTTGCCACCATAACTCTCCAGTACCTTTTTAGAGATGACCTCGGTCTGTACGGGTACGTCCTTTAACAAATGACGCGTACCTGTACCAGTCACCACTACCTCTGGTAAAGTCTGCTGTCTGTCTTGTGCAGACGCAATGCAACAACTCATCGATAAGATGAGCATCAATCCATATTTCACGTTTATTGGTAAAAATAAAAATGTCTTCAAAAGCCCCAATCTCCTGGGTGGCTCTCAATTTTAAATAGATTCTGGCAGGTCTTCTGGCTCATCCTTAACCTAACGGTCTTCCCGCATACGCAGTGACACTGTGAGTGTTAGGCTATTGGTTAATAGGATTTACAGCTGCAGGAACAGCTCAGGTCTTGCACCTGATTCCCTTACACCTCATGCAAGTTTACATGAGATTTCCAAAACCGGTGCAAAGTTATAGCTTTATGCGCTATTAGCAAAATAAAAAACGGAAAAAATTATCCTTGTATGAATGCCCAGGCAAAAAAGCACAAGCTCAGTAGGAGTGAGATTATCCAGATGTAGAGCCACAGCCTGAAGATGATGAGCATGGAATAGGCTGCAGCCTTGAGGTAGCTCATCTGGTAAAGCTGGTGCAGGTCCAGGATCCAGCACAGGAACATGAGCCCCCCCACGGCAAAGAGGACCATAGGGAAGAAGTAGGAGAGCAGCGTGCTGATGAGGCACAGAATGAGCCAGTGGTCACAGATGTACACCATGGCGATGACCGTCTCTGGACCGTTCAGGCTTTTGCCCACCTCCGTATGGCGGAAGGTGCGTCGCTGCGCCACATACATGAAAGGCATAAAAAGGAAGACCACTGCAGTCAGGTTCCCCACGAGCCAGTCGTACAGCATGCTGGAAAGTCGCTTGACCGTTTCTGGCCATGCCATGTGCTGTATGGCCTGCATGCCATGCTGCATACGAGTCAGCAGGAAACGGTCTATCTCATTGTCCGTCTTGATCTCTGAGCCTGGGTCAAAGATTTTGAAGAGCGCATGGAAACTACTCTGCATGAACTCATTCCGCGCAGAAGAAAGGTCGCCATAATACAGCTGCACCACCAGCAGAATGACCGCCGCCAGTACAAACAGCATTTGGAACGGCTTGAAATACGGCACCCTGTGTCCGTTCAGGTAGTCCCTTATCATGTATCCCGGACGGTATAGCAAGTCCAGCACCGTGCGCCAGAAACCCTGGTCAATGCTGAAGAAGCTCAGCACCACATTCTCAAACAGGTTCTTCCACGTGAACTTCTCCAGGGTGGCGTTCTGTCCGCAAGCCGGGCAGAAGTTCCCCACAAAGGTGCGTCCGCAGTTTTGGCACACACGCTCCTCCGCTCCGCGGATTTTCACCTGTGGACCGTGCTTCTGCAGCTGCCTGAATGCTCTGTAGCAGACCTTGATTTTATGGGATAGTGTGGATGGGGTTTGCATATTATGGAATATCAAACTTGAGGTTGTAAAGTTATGCTTTTTCTGTAAGATAGCCAAGAGAAAAACGGTATTTAGCTTAAAGCGTAAAAATTACGTTACGATTTTACGGTAGTTTTCTCCCTTCAGGGCTTGGAAACCCCACCTTTCCGGGCTTCATAGATGACCGGTCGTGGCAGTTTATGGCACCAGGAATCGGTCGTATATGATGCCAGAAGCTGGTTGACCCCCATGCCCCAAACGTAAAAAACGTAACGTAAAAATTACGGTTTTAGCGTATGCAGAACTACCCTCCAGTCACTCCCAATTCAGCGTGCGTAATGAGAATGTGGCTCAGAGTGGGGAGAACCAGGTGTCTTTTCCACTCAACCTCCCATTTTGGGAGGTCGCTGCTGCTTTTCCTATCCGCAAAAAGCTACTTTTCCTATATAATAATACTATATTTATATAATATTTATTCTATTATTAATCATTAATTTAGATCATTTTGGCACGGGTTTCATACACGCAAAAAACGTAATGCATACGTTACGTTTATTACGCTTTTATTTGACTATATGGAAAATAATTCCTAAATTTGTGTACAAAATACTGAAAATCAATAATGAACAAAGATATACGCATCCAACTTCGCAATAGCCTGGTAGAGCAGTTGCAACGTATGGGTTATGTGTCTGCGGACTTGAAAGAGAACCCATCTAGGTTTATCAATAAGGCGGCAGGCATATATAGACCCCGTGCCTTGTTCCTGGAGCCACGCTTGCGGGATTTAAACCAGGGTGATGCCTGGTATTTTTTCCCAGAGGACAGGTCCTTAGGCTCCTTGGAGCGCCTGGGGCATCCCAGAACGGAAAAGACCTCCACTGAGCGCCGCGAGCAGTTGGATAATATATTAAGGGAAGGCTGGGAATTCAAGTACCAGTTGAATGGGGCCGATGCATGGGACTGCATTCACGTGCTGGATTATGAAAAGCCGGAGAGAAACGCACTGACAGTAAGCACCTGTTGGCCCGTGAACTTGAACGATGAGCATTCCGATGTATGGGATATTGTGTTGTGCATCAATGAGATACCTGTGCTAACCCTGCTCATTGACGATGATTTCACCCATAGCCTTCTGCAGACAGACCAGACTATTCTTGACCAGATTCCTGCAGAGAACGGCTTGCTGAATCTCTATACCCAGTATTGCCTGGTTACCGATGGAGAGCACATGTATGTGGGCACCCCAGATACTCCGGGTTGTGAATTTCAAGAATGGCTTCCACAGTCCGCATCACAAACAGAAAGATGCTTGCAGACCGTGGAATATTTCTGTCATCCTAAGCGTTTGTTGGAGATATATCGGACCTACACGGACCTTTGTCATCCTGCGTACTTGCACAGAGAAGGCCAAGAGCCAGTGCGCCATCTGGTCTCTCCACAGCTCTACCAGCAAGTGGAACAAGTGGCAGCGCACGTGCAGAAAGCCTGCCTGGATGATGTGCAATGCGTAGGTCATGTGCTGATGAGTGATGATGAATACGCAGAGCTGTTCATGGATTTGCTATCCGAAAAACTTGTGCATCATAGTTCCTCGCTGATTCTTATGGGAATGGACTATTCCAATCCAGAAGAGATCCTGGAAGCTACCAGGAAGGGGCCTTCTGTGGTCATTGCAGAGGATGGCCTTAGTGCAGCGCAGTGTCAGCGGCTCATCGATGAGGACCCAGAGCTGCACGTGATTCAGGTGCTGAGTGATTCTACAGATACTTTTGGTGATTGTTTATTAAAAATTCCCTGCCCATGCTGAGTGATTTCATGACCTTGTGCTGGGGAATGCAGTACCTGACCACACACCTGGACGATGACTCCAGCCTGGATGGGGCACGATGGCTTTCTGCCATTGCCCAAGAGCTGAACAACCAACTGACCGATGAGGATGGAGTAGAGGAATTGTTGCCTTACCTTATTAAATTAAAAGAACTGAGTAAGGAACTAAAGGCGAATGAGCGCTTTCTACAACCGCTGAGGAAGAACCTGAAAGAACTGTTCCGCCAGATAGACGACTTGGCTCCGGATATGCATGCCCAGGAAAAGCCACTTCTCACCACAGAGAAGCGCCAACCTTCGGTAACGGTCAAGCGAGGCAGGCCTGCAGCTATCTATCTCAAGTCTGCACCTCAAGTACAGGAACGGAAAGACATTGTTCGTAAGGTGCTGGTGGGATTGTTTGATGAACAAGCCCAGCGTTTCATGCTCGATGGAACATCCATAGCCGGTTCACGTCTGGCAGCCCTCTTATATAATATTGGTATAGAGCAGGACTGGATCACTGACGATTGCACCATGGGCTCGTTCTACAGTCTGCTGGAAGAAATCATGCAGTCCGATAAGGAACGTGTGGTGCTGCGGCACATGGACCAGACAGGTGCCAGGAATCTGGTCAAGAACTGGAAGGAGGATTACTTCACTCATAGCTTTACCGGTAAACGGACCCTGCTGTCTGCTTGCAGTAAGACGATAGACGAGAAATATAAAAATTCTTCTTTCTATGCCAGACAGATGAAAGAAAAGCTGGATGAAGAGAAAATAAAACGTGGCAAGTTAGTTAACTATATGATAGACAAAGGGTTTATACACCCAATAATACCTGATAACTAATATCCTTTCTATTTTTGTTTTAAGGGGTATTTCTGGGGTTTTATTCGCCGTACTTTTGCATCGATAAATTTAATGTGTAACCGGATTTCAGCAATGAAATCCACAAAAACAAAATTTTGAGATGAAAAAGTATTTTGAATTTTCCTGCGGCGATCTCATCACTTCAAATGTGGTGAAGCCATGTACCAAGCTTTGGCTGGAGAGAGTGCTTGGCAGTTCCAAGACTAAGGAGTGTGTGGAGAAGTATCGTGCCACTGGCGATGATGCATTCAAGAAGCAGTTGCCATTCTTCTGTCCTCAGGCTGCATTCCCTAGAGGTGAGCGTAAGGAGGCACAAGCCGTTTCTTCTGGTCTGTTTGCCATCGACATCGATGACCACGACGGTCGTCTGGGCTTTGACCCTCAGCACACCTGGGAAACCCACATCAAACCTTATTTAAAGGAGAACCTGGGCGATGTGCTCATGGTGTACCGTACAGCCGGTGGCCGTGGCATGCGTGTGGTGGCAGTCCGTCCTGTGGGCATGTCAATCCAGAGCTGTCAGGAGAAACTGTTCCAACGCATCAGTCAAGGGCAGCTCCCAGAAGAACTGCTGGACACCAAGTGCCACGACATGGCGCGTGCCTTCTTCCTCAGTTCCGATGAGGACGTGTTCTATCTGGATTACGACCGCCTGTTCCTGGAGGATGCCCAGATGAACCCAGAGTGCCCGGAGGTTACCGTGGAACCAGCCATGACCACAGAGATAGCCGTAGCCACCCCAGCTCCAGAAGATGAAACGGAAGAGGAGAAGAATCCATTCATTTCCGATGACGGCTCCAGTTACAAGGACATTCCTTATGGAGAGATTATCCAGGAGATCTGCACCTATGTGCTGAACATACGTGGCATGATTCCAGAGAAGGGAAGCCGTAACAACAAGCTGTTCCAGCTCTGCATCATGCTGAGTCACATAACCCGCGATGTAAATCACATGATTTCACAGTTGCCTAACTGGGGACTGCCACAGAAAGAGGTAGAGCAGACAGCAAACAGCGCTTGGAAGAGACATCTGGCAGAGAAGTTCCCTGTGCAGTTGTTGCAGATTCTGGATAAGCTTTCAGGGCACGCAAACACCATCACTCCTCCAATCTTGCCACGTGTCCTCCCTAAGGCTATCAAGGTGTTGCTCAAGTGCTATCCTAAGTACATGCATGAGACCCTGGCTGTCACCATGCTGGGACAATTGGCCACACTGGCTTCTGGCGTCCGTTTCTATTTGAACGGAAAGGAAGAGCATGCCCTGACTTTCCAGACCCTGCTGGTAGCTCCACAGGCTTCGGGAAAATCCAAGATGTCTCACTTGTATAATCGCATCATGGCACCTATTAATAAGCAAGATGAAGTGAACCGTGAGCTCATGAGAAAATGGAAGGAAGAAAACGAGGCTACCTCGCAGAACAAGGACAAGAAGGTAAGTCCCCACTTGCCTTACAGAAACATAAGTCCTAAATGCTCTTATGCACAGTTTCTGACCCTGATGATTGACGCCAAGGGAAAGTCCCTCTCCATGGATGTTCCAGAGCTGGACTCTATGGGTGGAACAACCTGGACCCTGTCGAGCGAAACCTACCGCCTGGCGTTTGACCGTGAGAAGGGTGGACAGGAGACCAAGAGCGCGAACTCTACATCGGCATTAGTTCCTATTTTCTTGAACTTGTGCATGAGCGGTACACCTGTATGTGTATTTAAGAAGCACTTTAGTAATGTGGAAAACGGAACCGTCAGTCGTATCCTTTTCACTACACTTCCAGACCGTTATGCCATGCCAAACGAGCCGTTGAAAGAGCGCACTCCTGAAGAGGAAGCTTATCTGGACAATGTATTTGAGGGGCTGCAGCACCTGGGTGATAATTTGCCAAAAGAAGAGTTGTGGATAGACAGCTCCGGCATTCAGACAGAGATCAACAAATGGCTGAAAGAAGTCCTGGACAGGCAGTTGCGTACAGGTGATCAGGCTATTGAAACATTCAAGAAGCGTGATGCCATAATGGGCGCACGTGCCATGGCAACGGCCATGATGCTTGAGGGAGGCAAACTGACTAAAGCTGCCGTTAACTATGGCCTGTTTATTGCCAATACTGCGCTGTACTACCACCTGCGTTTCTATGGCGACAAGCAGCGTCAGGCTGAACAGGAAGGGCAGGAACTGATGCATGGCGGTGTGGTGAGCAGTCGCCTGCGTGAGAACCCTGTATTTGACTCATTGCCAGAGGTATTCAGTTCCAAGCAGTACATGGAAGCTCTGCAGGAGAGAGGACTGAAGGGCACGGGCTACCGAGTAGATCTGAATGGTTTGAAGCAGAAAGGCTGGATAGTGCAGACAGAGAGAAGCATGTTCCGAAAGGTCCATTTGGGCTAAAACGTAAAAGCGTAACGTAACTGTTACGCTTTTTGCGTTAATTACTAAAAATGAATGTTAAAATTTAAACACCTGTCTGTGGATTTTTTAGAAAAGTGGCGCGAATTCCGGTGAATGGTCTATATTTGCATAAAATAATAAATACAAATAGAAAGACCATGAAAGTAAGAGAGTTGGCCCTTGCGGCTTTATGTCTGCTGCCTATGCAGGCCTTTGCGCAGTTCAGGCTGGGTTCCAGTTCTGGCTCTAAGGATATTGCCGTTTATCAGCGAGTGGGAAAACCACTGGAAAAGATGGAGTACAAGGTGCTCTATGAATCCAAGTACGTGACCAATGTGGAGAAGAACACCGTAGCCGACGGACAGTTGCTGCTGGAGGTGGGACCTGTCATGACCAAGTGCTATAACCTGAATCTGGCTAAGCAAGACTCTATCTGTAGGGTGCTCATGGCACAGAATGCCCCAATAAAGGAATACGAGCAGCAGTATCGTAAGTATCGTGGGGGACTGACCTGGGTGCTCTACTCTAATTTCCCTGCAAATCAGAACACTACCCTTGATGAGTTTGCCGGCAGTAACGTGATTGTCCCTCGTTTTGAAGAGGCCATGGAAATCCCGGCTTGGAAGGTTACTGCAGAGACACAAGAAATTTTGGGATATACCTGTACCCTGGCTACTGCCACCTTCAAGGGCAGAGAGTGGAAGGCGTGGTTTGCGCTGGACCTGCCTATGGATGCGGGACCTTGGAAGCTGAGAGGCCTGCCTGGCCTTATCCTGAAAGCCGAGGATGCCGAGCAGCACTACTGTTTCACTGCCACCGGATTTGAGAAGGCTAAGGACGGTGAGCAGATCTATGATCGCATTTCTCCCAAGACAGAAAAGATGGACCGCAAGAAATACGAGGACCTGGTGGCATTCTACACCAGCGACATGATGGGGTTCCTGGAGTCCGTGACCGGCATGAAGTCGGAGATGGTGACCGTAGGCAGCAATGGCGAGGCTGAGGCTGTAGTCCAGAAATTCACCACTCCATATAATCCTATTGAGCGTAAGTAAATGAGATATGCCGCAGTTCTGCTGCTCATCTTTTTCTTACCCCTGCAGGCACAGCAAGTGCTGAAAGGCGTGGTGGTGGAGAAGGAGAGCGGACAACCCATACCATCGGCATCCGTAACCGTGAGCAAGGCTGGAGAACAGCAGTTGCTCACTTTTGCGCGTACAGACGACAAGGGCGCTTTTGAACTGCAGCTTACCCAGGGACAACTTTCCCAGGGACAGCAGACCGGCCTGATACTCACTGTCCGTTCCTTAGGCAGAAAAGCTTACACCCATACCCTCACGCCAACCGACCTGCAGCGTGCCGTGAGCCTGAAAATTCCATTGGAATCCAGTGATATAGCACTTCGTGAGGTTACCATAAAGGGCGCACCTGTCCGCGTGAAACCGGACACTATCACCTATGATTTAAGTGAGTTCGCATCGGAGAAAGACCAACATATCTCCGATGTGTTAGGCAAGCTCCCAGGCGTGGAGGTGGATAAGACCACCGGTAAGATCAGCTATCAGGGCAAGAACATCAGCAAGCTCATGGTAGAAGGGTTGGACGTCTCCGGAGGACAGTACCGCCAGGTCACCGATAACCTGAAAGCCGATGCCGTGGAGAAGGCCGAGGTGCTGGAAAACTACCAGCCCATACGTGCCTTGGAAGGAAAGACCTTTACCGATGAGGTAGCCATGAACCTGAAGCTGAAGGACGATGCCAGGGACGTGTGGATGTTCAACCTGGATGCTGCGGCTGGCTATGAACAGCACGCCACGTATGCCGGCAGGCTGAATGCCCTGCGTTTTGCAAAAGGCAGCCAGGACTTGTGGAGCTACAAGACGGATTACACCGGCAAGAATGTGGCCAGTGAACTGAGACGCTTGAGCAGCGAGGACAACGGGAACTTGCATGCCGTGAGCTTCCCAGAGCTGGTGGCAAACAGCGCATTCTCCTCGCCCATAGGCATGAACAGGGTGAGGGACAATCGCACCAATCTGGTGAGTGTGAACCACCTGAACCGCTCAGGGGACTATCAGCAGAGCAGAGTCATGGTGAACTACCTGCACGATGAGAACCGCATGACAAACGGTGTGGATGAGACCTATCACTATGGTGACCAGGTCATTCAGACACAGGAAAGGCAGGACCGCTTCCTGGTGCAGGACCATGTGGCTGCAGAATGGGATACGGAACAGAACTCTACCACCAGCTACCAGCGTAACCAGTTCCAAATGGATGGCACATGGGACAGGGGAAACAACCGGCTGGACGATGTCTTCCAACACCTCACGAACCAAAGGCTGGAACTGCAGAACACCTTCCATCATCTGGCAGGGAAGCAGAAGTCTATTTTGGGATTCCGCTCTCACGTGCACTATAGCTATTCTCCGTCAGACCTATATTTCCAGCGTCCGGACATGGAGGCACAAAGCCAGGCCTTCAGCGCCCATCAGCTTTTCACCGACAATCAGTTCTACACCAATTTCAATAAGCAACAGTTCCATATAGAATGGTACAGCGGTGTGAGTGGAAACCTGACTTTCACGCAGTTGGATAAGGGAAACAACTATAATCCGCACAGGCTCCAGTTGTATTCCGTACCATCGGCAAGCTTCAGCGTCCGGAAAATGGAGGCACAGCTGCAGGCAGCGGTGAACTACTATCATCAGCCTGTCACTCATCTCCACCAGCTCTATCTGGACCCTATGCTCCGCATGAAATGGGAACCGAATACCCGATGGGCCGTACGAGTGAACGGCAGTCAGACGCATACATTGAGCAGCCTGACCAGCTATTATCCGCATCTCTACTGGAAAAACTACCGCACACGCTACCAGATGAACGATGTGGTGCCTGCGCTTACCAACCGCTCTGCACGGGTGGAGACCGCCTATCGCAGAGTCATTCAAGGTTTCTATTCCAGCCTGGCACTCAGTGCGTACGACATGCACTACAACCAAACCACAGCCATGACCTATCTGGATGGCGTGTTCTTGTATCAGGCTCTGAACCGCACCACCCACAGTTCCGGCTATGCCGTGGAAGGACGCTTGAGCAAGGGCTCTTTCAAACTGAACCTGAACGCCATGCTCGATGTGGCATATGCCCGCAGCAAGGGCGGGACCTACATTCAGGACATGAAGCAGAACTATGTGAGCAGCACGCTCACGCTTACCCCAACACTGCGCTGGAGTCCTACGGATTATTTTACCTTGAAATACGATGGCGTGTTCACGGGTGCGCAGACGGAACTGACAGGAAGCAGCACCCTGCCTATGCTGTGGAACATGCAGCAGACGGTCTCACTGAACCTGGGTTTCCCAAGCTTTAACGCCACGTTCAGCGCCGACTATTTCCGAAATGAATTGGCAGAGAATCAGTTCAGTAACCTCTGGCTAGGCGACTTAGACCTGAACTGGAAAGCTAATAAGAAGACACGTGTGACCTTCTCCATCCACAACCTCTTCAATAAGAAAACCTATCAGGAAACATTCTACAGCACCGTCTCCACTACCCAGCAGTGGATTCACCTCAGATCCCGGGAATGCCTCCTGCAGCTCAGCCTGAGCTTGTGATTTTTTTTCTGTCCCCCCTTGTCATCCTCTAAGCTTACTCCCTTGTCAT
>JAUNHZ010000179.1 GCA_030523705.1 Bacteroidales bacterium | reverse complement strand
TGCTCAGGACCTTAAAATATGTTTAATGTTATAGTGCTGCGAAATTAAGGATGAAGACTCATCCTTTCCGTGATGACGGAATTACTTGTATTCACTTGGCGCCATACCGAACTGTTTCTTGAAGCTGGTAGAGAAGTGTGACAAGGTGGTGAATCCCGTCATATCGGCAATTTCAGAGAGGTTGTATTTTCCTTCCTTGATGAGCTCAGCGGCACGATTCAATTTATAACGGCGGAAGAACACACTTGGGTTCTCGCCAGTCAGTCCCTTTATCTTATAATATAACTTAGTACGTGAGATACGCAGTTTCTCGGTCATGTATGTTACATCAAGTTCAGGGTTATTCAGCTCCTTCTCCATAATGTTATAGAGCTCATCCATGAAGTTCTTATCTTGTGGAGACAACACTTCTTCTGGAAGCTCTGTAGTCTGTGTACTCTTATTCAAAATGTTACGGGCTCTTTCTCTGTTCTGGAACAAACTGTGAATCAAAGCTTTCAGATATGCAGGATCAAAAGGCTTGATGACATAGGCATCGGCTCCTGAATTCAGGCCTTCAATCTGGTTCTCTGTGGTGGTCTTGGCTGTTACCAGAATAACTGGTATATGGCAAAGCTGAATGTTCTCCTTGATCTGCTTGCAGAATTCATAGCCGTTGATGCCAGGCATCAGGACATCGCTGATGACCAGGTCGGGTTCTTCCTCTTGCATAGCCTTCAATCCCGCTTCTGCATCAAATCGGGTGATGATGTGATAATCCCCGCTCAGCAGTGTCTTCAGATAATGTACTACCTCACTGTCATCGTCCACTACCAGGATGCGCTTGCGGTTATCACTCTCATCGTTTTCTTCCAGGGTGCTATTTACTTGCTGCTGAAGTGGGAAATGCAGGTTTTGGTCAAGTTGGGTAGCATGCTCCTCGGCTGTGTATGAAGTTTCGCTGGCTGGTAGGATATAGCTGAAGATGGTTCCTGACTGTTGGTCTTTGCGATTTTCTGCCTTGATGTAGCCATGATGCAGTTGTACCAATGCCTTGGCATAGTAAAGTCCGATACCTGAACCCCACTGATAGTTGCCTAATTGGTTGTTATCCAACTGGAAATAGCGCTCAAACACATGCTCCAGCTCTGTGCTAGGGATGCCTCTACCCGTGTCTTTTACACTGATTTTTACATATTGTGTATCTATATCTTTTGCTGTCAGAGGATATTGTTGAGCGGCCTCTCCATGCGTGATGACATCGAAACTCAAGACGACTTTTCCACCCGAAGGTGTGAACTTGAATGCATTGCTCAGCAGATTAGTGGTGATTTTCTCTATCTTATCCACATCGATCCACATGTGATATTTTTCCTCTAATCCATAGATGTTCAATTGGATATCCTTCTCGTTGGCTGTGATGGTAAAGAGGTCGGGCACTTGGTGAAGCAGGTTTGAAATGTCGCATTTTTCTACCTGTAATTTCAAAGTGTCGTTCTCCAGTTTGTGGAAATCCATCATTTGATTTACCAATCGCAACATACGGCGCACGCTGCGTTGGACGATAAAGAGCAGATGCTTGGTTTCTCCCTCTATGGTAGTGTCTGCACACAACTGTTCTATAGGACCGGATATAATGGTAAGAGGAGTGCGGAACTCATGCGACACATTGGCAAAGAAATTCATGTTCATCTTGTTCACGTAGAGCTCATGCTCTTTTTCCCGTTCGGCCTGGAGCGCTTCTCTTTTTGTAATCTGCGTACGGTTATAGCTGCGGAAGAGCAGGTAGAGGATTCCAAAGGCTATCAGGAGATAGATGGTTTTAGCCCACCACGTAAGCCATGGTGCTGGAGTTACCTTGATCTGGATTTCGTTTTCACCTTCTATCTGTTTCCCATCGTTCGATGTGACTTTCACCTTGAACGTATAGCAGCCAGGCTTGATGTTGGCGTAATAGGCTTCATGGGTATTTTGAGCCTCAATCCAATATTTGTCGAATCCTTCCAGTTTGTAGTGATAGTTTGCTTTGTTGTCCTGTACATAATCCAAAGCTACAAAGGAGAGACTGAATCCGTTTTGGGTGTGGTTCAGGTGGATTTCTGGCTTGCAGCTCAGTCTCCTATCGATACATTCGTCTTGACCTGGGTGTATCAACTTGTTGTGAATCTTCAAGTCCTCGAAGAGGAGAGGGATATGCCTTTCTTTTTTGGTCTCAGCGGGGTCAAATATAGTCAGACCATGGTTACCACCAAAGACTAATGTCCCATTGGCCAGCTTGCAAGATGTGCGATCTACAAACTGGTTGCCTCCGATGCCATCCGACGTATCATAGCTACTAAATTGGCGTGTTTCAGGATCGAACTTAGAAAGCCCGTTCATGGTGCTAATCCACAGACAGCCGTCTTGGTCTTCCTCTATGCTGCAGATGTCAGAACAATAGATTCCATGTACGGCTTCCATCTTCTGCGTGTCTGGGTGGTATTCCATCAAACCGTTGGATACGGTGCCAATCCAGACACGCCCCTTGCTGTCTTCAAGCAGGCAACTAGGCAGGAAAATGTTTCGTTTGATGGCCAGCTGCAGACTCTCAGAATTCACCAGAGGCTTGCCCAGTTTGTTGTTTTCCAAATCAAGGGCCATTACGCCTTTTTTCCAAGTCAAAGCAACGTTCTGTCCGTTTTGCAGTTCTTTAATGACAGAGGTATAGCTGAATCCCTGGTCCACGGTCTGAGTCTGGAACTGATCTGCCCCTTTAGGCAATGTAAACAGAAGAGGGCTATAGGACCCTACCCAGAGTGTCAGGTTCTTGTCTTGGTAAATCGTGAGAGGTATAAAACAAGGATATTCCTTTATCAGTGTAAGTTCCTTCCCTTCTCGCTTGAACTTGGCAATGGACTGGCCAAGTGCCATCCAAATGTATCCTTCTCTGTCGAAATAGATGGCAGAAGCATCGTATTCTCCCATCTTCTTTCCTGGGAAGAATTTTCCCATATCGTAATGGTTGACCAAGAAAAGTCTGTCATTGAATTGGTAGATGCCGTAGTTGGAGGTGGCAACCCATAGATTGCCTTCCTGGTCGGTTGTAACGGCCGAAACTGCTTTGTCGGCAAGTATGGCACTGGCGCCAGAAGCAGAGTTAAAAGTCTTCTTCTCTATGTTTCGTACGGATATACCTTGTGTAAAAGACCCCAGCCAGATGTTGCCTTTAGAGTCTGTGAATGCTGAATTAGGATGAAAATCTTCGTTGGAAAGTGGAAATCCCATCTCCGACTGATGGTGAAGCTGTTGGTTTTGGATATTATAGATGAAAATTCCGTTGCGAGTGGAAAACTCAAGGACGTTCTTTGTTGTAGGATAAATACAGTCCACCGTTGATGTTTTCAGCAAAGCATTCTGCGTGATACTCTCCGGAACTGGCAGGAAAGTTCTTGATGTGGTATTGAAGATACGGAAAGAACCGTTTCCATACATCCAAATGTTATCCTCTTGCATGCAAGAGACCCCCATGAACTGATCCAACTGGATGGTATCACCTGGGGCAAGCGTGTTGGAATCGAAGTCCTTGATGCTCCAGCCGCAGACTTCCCACAAGCGGTCCTTCTGGTCGATGTACAATTTCATGGTGTATGCATCCATTGGCTCATGGCGGAACACTTCATGGGCGAATGCATCTTTCTCTTCATCGAAGATGGCAAAGCTGTTGGTCAGGTTTAGGAAGATCTTCCCTTTGCTGTTTTCTACAAACTGGGTGCCGCTCTCATTTGAGAGGCCTTCCATTTTTACGCGATGGAAATTGTCTTGTTCCGTATAATAAGCCGCTCCATTGATGGAGGCAATCCACAAGCGATCTTTGCTGTCCTTGAAAACTGCATTCAGCTGATTGTCCGGTAGGCTGGTTTCATCATCAGTACGGTAGTATTGGTGATAGTCGTGTCCATTGTATCGGTTTAATCCCCTGAATGTGGAAATCCAGATATAGCCATCGGCATCCTCTGCAATGCCAGAGATGCGCTGGTTGGATATTTGCGGAGAGATTATCAAACCCTCTTCGGTGGGTGGATTTGTGTCGTGCTGTTCACTGTTCCGGTCTGAATGTGAGGTGCATGATATGATAGTTAAAAGCAGAATGATAATGTAGAAATTTCTCATTTAGGGTACATTTAGTTTAGGTTAACACACAAATATACTAAAAAACAGTGGCATAGATGTGTCTTGAGGTGTTCTTAAAGCATATTTTACGATTTAGAAAAACATTTTAACAAATAGAAAATATTTATGAAGATATAAGAAATCGGATGAACGTAGTATATTCCTAAATTTGCACCCTAGATATAATCCTCAAATCCGCAAGTAAACTTCAAAAGGACTCTTTGAAGCCGAAGAGT
>JAUNHZ010000178.1 GCA_030523705.1 Bacteroidales bacterium | reverse complement strand
ACCCCACACATGTATGTAATTAATTTTCACCATGTTGTAAACAAAATGTGAGGTGATGGGGTGTTTGTCGCACACAACTCCAATTAATGGTTTCATGCCAGGCATAGCCTGAAGGCATGTCCTTTCTCCTGACAAAGCTCAACACATTCCTGAAGGTGATGTCATAAGCATAGATGGTATCATTGTCGGCAGATTTTCCTGTTATGGCAGCTTGAATTTCACTAGGGTAGCCTCTGGCAAATCACTGAAACCATAGACAGTATTAGTTCTGGGGTCTATTGTAAACGTTTTTAATGGTACGTCAAGTCTATAGCTTGCCAGTTCATTCAGGTCATAATCGTAAAATACCAGTTCTGAACCTTCCATGATCCCTCGTCCTGCATCCACCTGCTCCTTTACGGATGAACCGGAGTACAGCGCGTAAAAGCCATTGCTGGCAGCATAGAGTCCTATATATCCCATTTTGTTGGTCTTGTCTAAGGAGATGCCATATGCCTCACGGTTGGTGTCTTTCTGGAGATTAGAGGAATCATCCCGGTATTTGGGATATGATTCTATAAGGGATGAGGTACATTTCAGATTTCCATCCTCCAACTTATAGACATAGAGCTGATTAGCCTGGCAAGTTGCCATGACAAGCCTGTCACCCCCATCGTAGGCCAGCAAACCTTGATAGGCAAAAGAGCGAATCAGGTTAGAGAGACTGCCATCTGCCTCATACTGCGGACAGTCTTCACTGGAAGACACCTCGTTCTCCTGGGCATCAAAAAGCTTTACCCAGCCCTCCTCATAGATGCCGCAAGTGGCAAACAGTCCTGACTTCACAGGAATGACATAGCTGTGGGACTGTGCGAAACCGCTCCCTCTTTCTGCAAAATCTATATTACTGGCATCACCGCTGAGCAGAATCTCAAAGACCTTATTCTTCCCTGTATCAAAGAAGAAGAGTTTCCCATTGACGTTTACTAAAGACTGAGCGGACAACAGTTCACCAGGTCCCTGTCCGTAGATTCCAAAATCCCCCACATATCGTTCTCCGTCCATGTCAAACAGGTGGAATGCCTTCTCTGTAGCTCCATCTGCCAGAATGAGATAGCCGTCAGCCATAGCCAGCTGGAAAGGCTGGCCTATGACATCTTCCGGCTGAAATCCGACAATCTCATGCTTCAAGGAATATCTCTTCACCTCCGTCTTATGACTCACACAGGAAGACAAGAGGAATGCGGTAAGAAGTAGCAGATATGGTTTCATCATAAATCAGCTCTGATTCCTGGAATTTCCAAAGGTGGATTCTCGTCTTTGAAAATATGGCAAATAAGCGCTCTCTCATAAATGCACAATGGACCGAGTTCAATACCGTCCAACGCCAAAGCTTTTACATTTTTCTTTGCCAGATCTGACAATTCGTTATCACTCTCATGATTGTAGCAGAATGTTCCTGCTACGGATGCAATGACTACGATTGCAGATGAACATAATAATTTTCTCATCGTTATTCTTCCTTTTTAAAAAATTAAGATTGCCTATTTGCTACAGCAAATCTCCTGTATTGTATCTGGTGATACAGATCTCTTCCTCTCCATATGTATATACATAGAGAATCTTACCGTCTTCGGATAAGGCCAAATCTGCACTTGGTTCCTTTACTTTGCACTTGCTCAGTAAGTGGCCATCCCAGTCAAACACCAGTATGTGCCGGGGTACATTCGCATACAGATCTACTTCCCTAAAAGCCAAGGTATATACGCCACTGTAGGTGGTATAGATATACCTCCCGTCTGTGGCTATGCCACAAAAACCGTCCAGGTTTTCGTGCCCATGTATCCTCATGTTCCCTCCGTCTGCCTCTACTGCAGGCTTGCTCAGATGATGTTTCCAGCTCTGGATAACCTCGTCATCATCTGAAAAATCATAACGAGTGATGTATCCAAAATTCTTGGTACAGTACAAAAGTGTGTTTCCGTAGGTAAGAAGGAAGCCTTGGAATATGTTAAAATCATTCAGTGGGCCAGTCATGCCAGGCACAGGATGCTCGCCAAAGCGCTTGATTTCATTCAGCTCCTCGTCAAAAAGGACAAACAACTGCTCCCGACCTCCCCAGAGCATTCCTACGAATTTGCCATTTGCCAACCGGATTACCTTCTGGATATATCCATCTTCTGACAACCGGATACGGTACTCTGCGGAAAACTCATAATCCATCCTGTTTTTCTCACTCTTAAACTCTATAACCTGCTGCTTGGTGAAATCAAATGAATAGATGCGTAGTCCATCTTCTGTCTTCCCCGCATAGAAACTACATGTCAGTTCCCCTGGTCCGCCACCAAAGTTACCAGCCTGGGAGGTCTGGACCTCAGAAGACTCATCGACAAACTGGAAAGGGGCTCCGTAACCGTAGTCATTAACGTATGGCAGGAGCAGGCAGCCATTCACCACATCCAAGCCGTCAATCCCCGTACCTATGATTAAATCTGGGGAAAAGACCTCTCCTGTAACCTCCCTCTCATCCATGGTGGAAAACTCTTCCATGCTGAATTCTTTAGGGGTGGAGGAACAGGACGCAATCAAAAGAATAGTTCCGACAAAAATTAGGTAAACGAGATTTTTCATGGCGATTAGATTATTTCCATTGGATTTCTTTGGTCTTTATGATATTTATATAATTGGTGTTTACTGAATAATTTGTAACCCAGCCAACCTGGTCTATAAATAAGACATTAAACAACAGACTGTATCTTCATATACGGGAATCTCTTAGTGCAAAATTAGCAAAACCCAATCTTTCAAGCAAATCCTACATCTTAACCTATTCAACAATTAGCATTTTTTAGTGTGCATTTTTAGTAATTCACACAAACGATTTTGAGCACTAGTCCCTAATACGTTATTTCATTCATTAGTCTCAAGGAAAAATCACTACGCAGATACACTTAGAGATTGTCATTTGGACAGCAAATGTGAGGTGATGGGAATACAAGTCAGAATGCCATTCTATACTGCACCATTTTCTCCTCCGAAGTATCCAGGTCTATGCTTTGGCCGAGAATACGCTTGTCGTCCGCTGTGACGGTGAAACTTCTGACAGGCTCATCAAGCTTGTACTCCTTTATGTAATTACCGTCCCAGTCATAGACCGACAGCAATCCCAGATACTCCTGCAGATATCCGTCAGGACCTATGCCTTCGTTATTGCGTATGACATCCAGCCACTCTGCCCTGGTCTTGTATGAATAGTGGAGAAGGTAGATGTACTTCTCTGTGACACAGGGGATAAATCCCAGGGCGTCATCAGGAGAATGGCTCAGGGACGTCTCTCCCTGTGTGCAGACCGGATAGTCTGTCAACACGTGCTTTATGTTCACGGCTTCTCCACGCTCTATGCTCAGCAGTGAGAAATAGCTCGCCTCGCAGCCCACCCATGCATATCTGTTCTTTCCAGGCTGTTTCAGCACCATGGAGGACATGTAATTCAGCCGTCTGAAGACGGGATCCATGGACTCGTCTTGCGTCGGATATGGGAAACCGCCCAGGGGAGAGATTCCGTCACGCACTGAAAGCAGCGTGAATACGTTGTCTGTATCTGGAAGTCCCCCTACAAGTAACAGCGTGGAATCATTCATCATGACAGAACTGAAAAGCAGTCCGCTGAAGCAATTCCCGGCTCCTTCAACTGTGAAATCCCTGAACTGATTCCTTTTCAGGGTTTCTGACAATGGCGCAGGATAGTGACGGAACTTGGAGTTGCCCACTTCCTTGATGACCAAGCCCTTCAAGTCCCCACAGAAAAAGGCTACCGGCTGTCTGAAGGCATCTGGCCCGTCTCCCACTGTGCCAAATCCCATGGTACAGAGCAATGAATCTCCTTTCAGTTCACAGAGGTTGAAGGCATGCTCGTTCCCATCTTTCAACAGTATAAGATTGTCACACCGGTCTATAAAGGTGTTGATTCCCACCAAGGCCTTGTCCACCTCCAGCTTTGTGGCCTTTAAGGTCTCAACAGCCAAGTCTGGAGACGGGTTCTCTTTGTGCTGGCATGACACCAGCACAAAGAGACAAAAAAACATTATATAAATAGAGATACGCATCATCACTCTGATTGGGCACTTTTTGCATTCTCAATTGTGGCTGGGACGATGTGACCTTCTGCATCTTTAACTAAGAATGAACAACCTGTGACTCCTTTGGCACATGGAATTTCTGGGATATCATATGCCAGTGCTTTCACATTTTTCTTTGCCAAATTTGACAACTCGTTATCACTCTCATAATTGCAGCATGTTGTTCCTGCTACGGCTGCAATGACTACTGCTGCAGAAATTAAAAACTTCTTCATAGCCGTTATTTTTGAATATTACATAATTATCATTCGATTTTTCCACGAATCTGAATGCTTATTATAATAACACAAACTTACACAGGTTGAAACCGCTT
>JAUNHZ010000015.1:14747-26881 GCA_030523705.1 Bacteroidales bacterium | reverse complement strand
GGTTGGATTCATGAGAGTCGGATGCTACAGAATGTGGAGCCCGATGATCCTATTTCTTCATTCATTAATACCTTTAGTGGGAATCATATGCCTTGGTTTGTGGCACTCATTGGATTGGCAGTGCTTTTGTATTTGTTCCGTTTTTCTAGAAAGAAAGCATCCAAGTTTGTGCATTTCAATGATATAGATAGCCCTTATCCTACTATTCTGTGTGTGCTGGTGGCTATTTCGGCAGCTTTCTATGGTAGTATCCAACACTTTGTACCAGAAACATGGATACATTATTACTACCATCCTACATTGAATCCATTTGAGCTGCCGTTTGCCATGTCATGTTTCTTGGTGTGTGTGTGGTCCATTCTGTTGGTAGGATTAGCTGTTGTAGATGAGGTACGTCACCAACTCCGTTTGGAAGATGCATTTGTCTATCTTGTAGGGTTGGGGTCTACATGTGTACTTTGTTATATCTTTTTTACACTTACTATTCCATATTATGTGGGTTATGCGTTCTTGGTGGCATATATCATATTCGCATTAAAGCATTGCGATAGTTTTTTCTCTTATCATTGTGGTGCTTGCGGAAAGCCTATTCCTCAGAAAAAAAGTAGATGTCCACATTGTGGCGCTTTGAATCAGTAAAAAATCATCATTTATTAGGATTGTCCCATTTCCCGGAACTTCGTATCTTTGCAGCCGATTAAAATTCAAGATATGAAAAAAAATCTTACAATATTAATTTGCGTTATATGCACCCTGGGCGTAAATGCGCAGGAAATCAAGAAGGATACGTTGAAAGTGGTTGATTTGGAAGAGATTCTTGTTGTAAGTTCACCCAAAGAAAGTTCCAAATTTCGTCAGCAGTCTTTAGCTGTGTCTATGCTTTCTCCTTCGGACATTCAGAATAAACAGCTGACATCCTTGAAAAATATAGCAGCCTATATCCCAAATGTTATCATGCCAGATTATGGCTCTAAGCTGACTTCTTCTATATATATAAGAGGTATTGGTTCTCGCATCAATTCTCCTGCTATTGGAATGTATGTGGATAATATCCCTTATTTAGATAAATCTGCTTATGATATTTCTCTTTTTGGCGTGGAGCGTATTGATGTTCTTCGTGGTCCTCAAGGTACATTGTATGGAAAGAATACAATGGGTGGTCTGGTAAAAGTCTATACACGCAACCCATTTACTCATGCTGGTACTGACGTTAAACTCTCTGCGGCCTCTAAGGATGGGCACTGGGGTGTGACAGCACAGCATAATGCAAAGGTTAACGATGAATTTGCATTTAATGTAGGTGGCTATTATGAAGGTTCTAATGGATTTTTTAGGAATGTGTATCTAGACAAAAAGGTTGATGTAATGAAGGCAGGAGGCTTACGGACTCGTTTGATTTACAAACCTAGCAGTGTGTTAACTGTTGATTATACAGCTAGTTACGATAATAGCGATGAGGGCGGATATGCTTATGGCTTGTATGATACCCAATCTGGAAGTGTTGGAAATGTAGAGACAAACCGTGAGGGTAACTATCGTCGTGGCGTTTTGAATATGGGCCTGGGAATTGAAGCAAACTGGGATAGGCTGGTGTTGAGTTCCATTACTGGTTTTCAGAATCTGCACGACCGTATGTTCATGGATCAAGACTATTCTTCTGCCGATGTTTTTACGTTGGAGCAGAAGCAGAAACTAAACACTATAACCGAAGAAATAACCTTGAAGAACAAAGCAAATGGGTTCTGGCAATGGACTACTGGTGCATTCATGAGCCATCAGAGTCTGAACACCCACGCTCCAGTAGTATTCCGTAAAGATGGCATGGATATGTTACAAAGAACCATTAATGGATATTTCCCAGAGAGTATCAGTGGCATGACTTTAAATCTAGGTTTCAATGCAACAGAAATGTCTATTCCTGCCGATTTTGATACACCTGTGAATAACGTGGCAGTCTTTCATCAAAGCAATTTCAAGATGGGAAACTGGACTTTGACCCTGGGTGGTCGTTTGGAACATGAGCGCATGAAAAATATATACGATGTTGCTACTAGTGCTCCTTATCTCTTTACCGCATCTTATAGAAATATGCCAGTTAAGGTAGAGCAGACTGCAGAAACCCTCCTGATGGGTGAATTGAAAGATAACTATACTCAATTTTTGCCAAAAGTGGCATTGATGTACCAGTTGGACAGACACAATAATCTCTATGCATCAGTAAGTAAAGGCTACCGGAGCGGAGGCTATAATTTGCAGATGATTTCAGACGTAGCACAGGCTGGTTTGCAGAATAGTATGTATACTCAAATAAAAGAGGGAGTAGCTCAAGGTCTGCAGAAATTTGTGGCTATGGGTATGCCTCAGATGATTATCGACAGAATTGTGGATGCTATGTCTCAATATATGGTTGAGAAGGATATTGATGTGAAAAATTCCATCACCTATAAGCCAGAGGTTAGTTGGAACTATGAGTTGGGTTCTCATTTTTCATTGCTAAATGGTGCTTTGCAAGGCGATGCGGCTCTCTTCTATATGCAGATTCGTAACCAGCAGATTACTCGTTTTGTTAATAGTGGTTTCGGCCGTATCTTGGTCAATGCGGGTAAGAGCAAAAGCTTTGGAGCAGAGCTGAATCTTACGGGACAGGTGAACAGCAACTTTACACTTTTTGGAACTTTGGGATATACTCATGCATCCTTTGTGGAGTATAATACGGCTTCCGAGGGTACAGAGGGAAATGATTACAAAGATAATTTTGTTCCTTTCGTTCCAACCTATACTTGTTCGTTTGGAGGTGACTATAGAATTCCTACACGAGGAAAGTTGCATGCTGTTACCTTAGGTGCAAACTTATTGGGCACAGGCCGTATCTATTGGTCGGAAGACAATTCTCAGATGCAGCATGCTTATGCTCAATTAGGGGCTCATGCTCTGTTGGATTTTGGATTGTGCTCTCTAGACTTGTGGGGAAAGAACCTTACCAACACAAAATACAACGTGTTTTGCTTCAAAAACGGTAATACCAGCACCTCACAATTCTTTGGTCAGCGTGGTAAACCTTTACAAGTAGGAGTAGATCTTAGATTCCACTTCTAAAGAGGAAAAAATAGGTTTTCTCCCTTGGAAATGCGCAAAAAGCGTGTTTTTTGAAAAATTTCTCCTGAATAATTTGGAAGAATGAATAAAAACGCATACCTTTGCACCCGCTTTTAGGAACGAAACCTATTTGGTGCGTTAGTTCAGTTGGTTAGAATATCTGCCTGTCACGCAGGGGGTCACGGGTTCGAGTCCCGTACGCACCGCCAAGAATGTTTCTCTTTAGAGCAACGTCTGCTGTTTTAGCTCAGTGGTAGAGCACTTCCTTGGTAAGGAAGAGGTCCCGAGTTCAACTCTCGGAAACAGCTCTCGGACCGGTAACGGTTCTTTTGGATGGTCCCTTCGTCTATCGGTTAGGACGAGAGATTTTCATTCTCTAAAGAGGAGTTCGACTCTCCTAGGGACTACCACCAATTTAGGATACGGGAGTAGTTCAGTTGGTAGAGCACTGGTCTCCAAAACCAGGTGTCGGGAGTTCGAGTCTCTCCTCCCGTGCACGAAATTGGAATTTTCGGGGTGTGGCTCAGTCCGGTTAGAGCACCTGCTTTGGGAGCAGGGGGTCGTGGGTTCGAATCCCGCTACCCCGACAAAATCAAGAGAATGTGATATTCACGTTCTCTTTTTTGTTTTCAATATGTTTTAATTATTGAAAAAAAATGTATCTTTACATCGCAAAAAAAGAAAAGGACAAAAATGAAGAAGATCATCATTAGTTTTTTGCTGTGTGTGGTGTCTTTGACAGCATCTGCACAGATTAAGAGTTTGGACTTGAAGGGTAGTTTACGTAGTGATCTTGGCCTGGGTGCCGGTCTTACGTTTGGGGTTTTGGAGTATGTGGATTTCGCTCCTAGTTTTACCTATTTTTTCCCTAGCGATGGTACAGCATTCTCCATTGATGGAGATTTCCATTACAATGTTGTAGTGAATGATCGCATCGAATTGTTCCCAGTATTGGGCGCATCTGTTTACCATCGTAACTACGGACATAAGGCCGATAAGACAAAGTTTGGTTTAAATGCGGGTGCGGGCATTCGTTATTATCTTACGGACCAAGTTAGCTTGATTGGAGAGGCCAAGTACCAGTTCCTTTTTGGAGGCGACGGGTTAGATGATCCAATTCTTAATGTTGGCATCAGTTTAAATTTATAAGATACAAACATGAAGAAAATTGCAGTTTTCACATTGGCTGTTGCGTCAATGATGACTCTGTCTTGTTGTAACGGACAGACACAAAAGACACAGGAAGAAGCAGAGACTGTTGACACCATTTCTGTAGAAGGAATTGAAGGTGTTAGCACTGTTGTATTAAACGATGGTAGCCAGGCATTCTGGTTGCAGGATAATGAACAGGAACGTAAGAATCCTACAACGCTGTTTGGTGAGGTTCCTCAGGAAATCATCGATAGCTTAGGTGTTCAGGATGGCATTCCTTCATCTATGAGTACAGTCCTTTTGAAGTCAGAAGGCAAATGGATTCTTTTTGATTCTGGTTTAGGCGCTAATGGTCATGGCCAGTTGCAGAATCGTTTGCAGGCATTGGGCTTGACCCCTGCAGATATTGATTTTGTGTACATCACTCACTTTCATGGAGATCATATCGGTGGTATGCTTGATGGTGATAGCATTGTATTCAACAACGCACAGGTTTATGCAAGTCAGGCAGAGTACGATGGCTGGATGAACATGCCTGCAGACAAGAATGGCCTGCAGGTAAAGGTTATGGAAGCATACAAGGACCAGCTTCATTTGTTTACTTTTGATCAGGAACTTCCTTGTGGAATCGTAGCACTTGATGCTGTAGGTCATACTCCAGGCCATGCTGCTTACTTGAAGTCAAATCTTTTGGTGGTAGGTGATTTGTTCCATGGATGGGCATTACAGGAAAAGCATACCGAGTTCTGTGCTAATTTCGATATGGATAAGGCTGCATCTGTAGCTTCTCGCCAGCGCTTGATGGAATATGCGCGTACCAATGGCTTGTATATGGCAGGCATGCACCTTCCTGCACCGGGCTTCTTTGAATAATGATCAGATATCGTTGGCCTCTATGTATCCTTGCATGACTGCATAGATAGTAAGTCCACTTACGCTTCGGATGCCTAGTTTCTCCACGATGTTTTTGCGATGAGAAATAACAGTCGGCAAACTGATGTTCAGTTTGTCGGCTATTTCTTTATTTAATAATCCTTTAACCACACAGACCAAGACCTCTGACTCTCTTTTGCTGAGAGTGGAATAGGGTGATGCCCATGTCCTGCTCCATGACCGCTTTGGTGGAGTTTTAGGATTTGCTTGATAAGTAGTCCCTCTGGCTGACTGATGTTTAAGGTATGGAAGCCTTTAGGGATAAGAGATGCAGAAGCAGCACCTGATATTAGGATAACGGTTTTGTGCTGCATCTGTAAGAAGAATTGAGTTTGTTCCAAAAGAATCTGGAGACTCACGAAATAGTGAAAATAATGTTCAGCATCTCCGCTTTCCTTCATGCTTTGAAACGATGAAAAGGTATTCACCGATGCAATTGGAATCAGTCGTTCTATGACTGATCTCAAGCCTATGCACGCAAGGGTATTGGCATCTATAATAGCTATCTGAGGTGTTGGCATCATAATCATCATTTTTTGGAGTGGTAAAGGTAAGTCTTTTTTTTCTATTCGCAAAATATTACTTACCTTTGTAGCCAAAGAGAAGATATTATGGCGAAAGATAAAGTCGTGTATGTTTGCAAGGAATGTGGGCAAGAGTCACCTAAATGGGTTGGCCGTTGTCCTTCTTGTGGTCAGTGGAATACATACGTGGAACAGGTTGTGCGCCGTGAAACGGCTTCCCGCCTCCTTCCTGAAGGGTTGGGAGAGAAGACGGAACGCGTGAAGCCAAGGACTCTGAGCGAGATTGAGACGCGTGAAGAGCCACGTATTGATATGCACGATGCTGAATTGAACCGTGTTTTAGGAGGAGGATTAGTGCAGGGGTCTCTGGTGCTGCTGGGTGGAGAACCGGGCATTGGTAAGTCCACTTTAGTTCTCCAGACCGTCATGAACTTGCGTAATCTGCGCATTTTGTATGTGAGCGGTGAAGAGAGTGCTCGGCAGCTGAAATTGCGTGCTAACCGCTTGAATGTAGAACAGGCGCAAGGTGGACAGGACTCTCAGGAATGCCTTATCGTCTGTGAGACCTCCTTGGAGCAGATTTTTAATCACATAAAGAATACCCAGCCGCAGTTGGTCATCATAGACTCTATTCAAACTATTTCTACAGAGGCGGTAGAGTCATCGCCTGGTAGCCTTTCACAGGTAAGGGAATGTGCAGCTATGTTGCTTAAGTTTGCCAAGACGCAGAATGTTCCGGTCATTCTTATTGGTCATATCACCAAGGAAGGAACATTAGCTGGTCCTAAGGTTTTGGAGCATATTGTGGATACCGTGTTACAGTTTGAGGGCGACCAACATTATCTCTATCGTATTTTGCGTAGTATCAAGAACCGTTTTGGCAGTACAGCGGAATTGGGAATCTATGAGATGCGCGCCGATGGCCTTCGTCAAGTAAGTAATCCGTCTGAGTTGCTGTTGAATGCAAATCATGAGGGGTTGAGTGGTGTGGCTGTATCCTCGGCTATTGAAGGCGTACGCCCGTTCCTCATTGAGACACAGGCGTTAGTTAGTACGGCTGCTTATGGAAATCCACAGCGTAGTGCCACGGGTTTCGATGGTCGCCGATTGAATATGTTACTGGCAGTACTGGAGAAGCGTGTGGGTTTCAAATTAGCACAGAAAGATGTGTTCTTGAACATTGCCGGTGGTCTGCGAGTGAGTGATCCGGCTATGGATTTGTCGGTGATAGCAGCTATTCTTTCCAGCAACATAGACACTGGAATTGAGTCTGATGTGTGTATGGCTGGCGAGGTGGGCTTGAGTGGTGAAATCCGCCCTGTAGCCCGTATAGAGCAACGAATAGCAGAGGCCGAGAAATTGGGCTTTCAGCGAATCCTCATTCCAAGAGCCAATCTAAAAGGATTGGATGTGGAGCGATACAAAATTGAGCTTGTTCCCGTAAGGAAAGTGGAGGAAGCTCTCCGTGAATTGTTTGGTTGAGCAGAGAAATGACAGAAGAATATCAGATACGGGTATTACCCGAAATTGCTGCAAATGAGCAGCGCATTGCGCAATATCTGGCGCAAGAGAAAGGTCTGGATGTGCGCAGCATTCAGGCTGTCCGTATTCTAAAGCGTAGCATTGATGCGCGTCAGCGTACTATCTATGTGAATTTAAAGGTGCGTGGATATATTAATGAATACCCTCAGGATGAGCCTTTTGTGCGTACGGAATATCCTAATGTAGAGAATAAGCCTGCTGCTGTGGTGGTAGGTGCAGGCCCTGGTGGCTTGTTTGCTGCTCTCCGATTGATTGAACTGGGTGTGCGTCCTATTGTAATTGAGCGCGGAAAGAATGTACACGACCGCAAGAAGGACATTGCGGCAATCTCTCGACAGCATGTGGTTGACGGAGAAAGCAATTATAGTTTTGGAGAGGGAGGTGCAGGCGCTTATTCCGATGGAAAGCTCTATACGCGCAGCAAAAAGCGTGGAAATGTAGAGAAGATATTGAATGTGTTCTGTCAACATGGGGCCAGTACCTCCATACTTACTGATGCGCATCCACACATTGGAACCGATAAGCTTCCACGTGTCATAGAAAATATGCGCAACCAGATTATTGCAAGTGGCGGAGAAGTTCATTTCCAGACCAAGATGACAGGATTGCTTACCCTAGAGGATAAAGTGGTTGGCGTTCAGGTTGCCGATGGACGTGAGTTCCGTGGTCCTGTAATTCTGGCGACAGGTCATTCTGCCCGAGATGTCTATCGTTATCTTTACGGTGCAGGCATTGAGATTGAGGCAAAAGGTTTAGCTGTGGGTGTGCGCTTAGAACATCCTTCCATGCTTATTGACCAAATTCAGTATCATCGAAGAGAGGGCAGGGGCAAGTATCTTCCAGCTGCAGAATATAGCTTTGTACATCAGGTAGAGAATCGTGGTGTGTATAGTTTCTGTATGTGCCCTGGCGGTTTTGTGGTTCCTGCAGCAAGTGGACCTCAGCAGCTAGTGGTGAATGGTATGTCACCAAGTAACCGTGGAGGAAAATGGAGTAACTCGGGTATGGTAGTGGAGCTGCATCCTGAGGATTTGGGAGAGCAATCTCTCCGTACTCTGCTTACGGATTATGTGAAAGAGAATCCATCCGATGAGGCAGATACAGTGCTGAAGTCCTTGAACGACTTGCCTAAACAGTTTAACCCAAGAGAGATGAATGGACCAACACAGGCCCATCCATTGAGTGTGTTACTCTTCCAAGATGCATTGGAAAAACAGTGCTGGATTGCTGGTAATATGAAACAGACAGCTCCAGCGCAGCGCATGAGTGATTTCGTGAATCGCAGGTTGAGTGCAGACCTTCCTGCAAGCTCTTATGCTCCTGGACTTATTGCATCTCCGCTTCATTTCTGGATGCCAAAGTTCATCACAGAACGTTTAAAGCTGGGGTTCCTTCAGTTTGGCAAGATGTCGCACGGGTTCCTGACAAACGAAGCTACCATGATAGGTGTGGAAACCCGAACTTCGTCGCCTATTCGTATCATCCGTGATCATGAGTCTTTGCAGCATATCCGCATGGAGGGCCTGTTCCCTTGTGGAGAAGGCGCTGGTTATGCCGGAGGAATTGTATCTGCAGGTGTTGATGGAGAGCGATGCGCTGAAAGCCTAGCTGCTTATTTGTTGAGAGAATGAATAGAAATGCCTCCATAATCATTCTGATGTTCCTCTTGCAAGTGCTGCCAGTCCTTGCCAATGAGCCGATAGGCGCAGAACGTGTGAGTTTGGGTACTACAGATGTAGCAGTGGAGAGTCCGTGGTTTGCTCCTGCTGCATGGGTGTTTTATATCTTTCTTATTCCTATCATACTTTCGTATGGTGTACAGCTTTACAGATTTATTAAGCATAGGGAAGAGCGCATATTGCAGGCTGAAGAACAGCAAGAGATGCATGAACAGCATATGCATTTTGTGGCCAATATCTCTCATGAGATTCGCACTCCGCTGACACTTATCAGCGCACCTTTGAAGGAATTGATTGCAAATAATGAACTTAATGAGCATGATCGCAATCTTTTAGCTATTATGCAGCGAAATGTCACGCGCCTGAACCATTTAGCAGAGCAGATCCTGGATAATAGCAACCACAGTAAGGACGACCGAGTGCTGAAGGAAACATTTGGTGATATCAGTGCTTTTGTGGAGAATATAGCCAATAATTTCCGCTTCTATGCGCATGAAAAGGGGTTGCACCTCACTTTTGATTCCAAAACCGATAGTCTGCAAGGCTATTTTGACATGGAGAAAGTGGAGAAGATTGTGAGCAATCTGATGACTAATGCCATGAAATACACCCCTGAGGGTGGTGAGGTTGTAGTACGTGTATGTTTGGAAAGAGGAAACGCTGTGATTATTGTCAAGGATACGGGTATAGGAGTGACTGATAGTCGTCAACGTGAGATGTTCCGCCGATTCAACCGCCTGGACATGTCTGCATTAAATCCTTCGAGCAAAGGGTTTGGCGTAGGGTTGCATTATGCACAATGTCTGGCTTTCTTGCATCGAGGCCATCTTTCTTATGAGCCAAACGTACCTCAAGGCTCCCGTTTTACGTTGACCATTCCTTATAGCGAGCCTGTAGTTGAGCCAACTGCAAATCTTGAAACGGAAAAGAACCAGATTGCAGATAAACCGGAAACGGGAAAAAGTGAGGTAGATGAAAACTTGCCAACCATCTTGCTTACCGAGGATGACTATGAAATGCGCAACTATGTCCAGATGTTGCTCAAGGAGGATTATAATGTCATCATTGCTGGCGATGGAGAGGAAGCATTAGAGAAATTGCAGCTGACTATTCCTGATTTGGTACTGAGCGATGTGGTTATGCATCGCATGGATGGCTTTGAACTTTGCCAGAAGATCAAGGCGAGTCCTGATTATGGATATTTGCCAGTAGTTCTCCTTACTGCCAAAAGTGATATGGATAATAGGAAACATGGTGTTGACTGTGGTGCCGATGCTTATATCAGCAAGCCATTTGATCCATACTATTTGAAGTCAGTCGTTGCCAGTATCTTGGAGAATCGACTCCGGATTCAGCGTATCATTCGTAGCATGACACATGTTGAGAGTACAGCAGATCAAAATGAAGAAAAGAGAATGTCTGAGCCTCTGATGACTGAACGTGACCGGGAATTTCTCGCGCATTTCCATAAGCTGCTTTCTGATCATTTGGAGGACGATACAATCAATGTAGCACAATTGGCCAGCGAAATGAATCTCAGCTACAGTTCTCTATATGCCCGTGTGAAAGACCTTACGGGGCAGTCTCCACAAGTTTTTTTGAACACCTATCGCATGAACATTGCTATGGAGTTGCTGCAGACTCATAACTATACAGTAGCAGAGGTTTGCTATAAGGTTGGAGGATCTACTCCCGCTAATTTCTCCCGCAGTTTCAAGAAGCAATTTGGCATTGTACCAAGTGCAGTTTAAGGAAAATCCTGTTCTCATTCATCTTATTTATTGAAATGATAGGCAAATTTTTCATTTTTGAAGATTTTGAATAGTCTTTTGAAGGTTTTGCGGGGTGCTTTTAGCAAAAATACGCCTACCTTTGCGCTCCGAAAAAAACATAAAACCTTAAAAAATCGTTCGGACCATGACTTTCATGATGATTCTGGAACTTATCGTAGTTCTGCTAGCCCTATATGTGGGCTCTCGTTACGGTAGCCTTGCCTTGGGTGCTATCTCTGGTATAGGCCTTGCCATTTTGGTGCTTTGCTTCGGCTTAAAGCCAGGTACACCTCCAACCGATGTTATTTACATTATTATTGCAGCCGTGACATGTGCAGGTATGATGCATGCCTCTGGTGGTATGGATTGGCTGATTCAGATAGCAGAGCGTTTGTTGCGCAAGCACCCGGACCACATCACTTTCTATGCTCCATTGTGCACGTTCTTCCTAACAGTGCTGGTAGGTACTGGTCATGTGGTTTACACCCTTATGCCTATTATTTGTGACATTGCGCTAAAGAAAGGTATTCGCCCGGAGCGTCCATGCGGTGTGGCAAGTATAGCTTCACAGGTAGGTATCACTTGTTCTCCTATTGCCGCAGCGGTGGTAGCATTCACTACCATTTCCGCAAGCAATGGTTTTGAAATCACCATACCACAGGTGCTTATGGTTACCATACCGGCTTGTCTTTGTGGCTTGATGGCAGCCTCTGCATGTTCGTATAAGCGTGGATTAGATTTGGACAAGGATCCAAAATTCCAGGCTCGTCTGCAGGATCCTGAGACTTATCAGTATATGTACGGAAGCACTTCAACCTCATTGGATAAGGAAATTCCAGCATCTGCCAAGCGTGCAGTATATGTGTTTCTGGCAGCGTTAGTCATTATTGTCATCTTTGCTACCTTCCAGAATCTCTTGCCTACCTATGAAACGACTTCTGTTGTCGATGGTGAGACTGTTACTAAGACCACAACCTTGAAGATGAATATCGTGATACAGATTATCATGATTGCAGCAGCAGCCTTGATGATCATTTTCTGTAAGGCAGAGCCGAAGAAGGCGGTTGCAGGTGCAGTTTGGCAGTCTGGTATGGTGGCAGTCGTGGCTATCTATGGCATCGCATGGTTGGCTGATACCTATTTTGCCAACTATATGGATGTAATGCAGAATGGCTTGGCTGATGTTGTGAAGGAGTATCCTTGGGCTATTGCCTTTGCGTTCTTTGCAGTGTCTGTACTGATTAATTCACAAGGCGCTGTAGTTGTGGCCATGTTGCCACTGGCCTATTCTTTGGGAATTTCGGGTCCTGTGCTTCTGGGCGTATTGCCAAGTGTATATGGGTATTTCTTTATTCCAAACTATCCTTCTGATATTGCCACGGTGAATTTTGATCGTTCTGGTACTACGGTTATTGGTAAGTATCTGTTGAATCACT
>JAUNHZ010000015.1:1522-14737 GCA_030523705.1 Bacteroidales bacterium | reverse complement strand
CATGATGCCAGGCATTGTCTGCGTCATTGTCTCTACACTTGCTGCATTGGTCATAACAACAATCATGTATTGATGTCTCATATATTAGTTAAAGTCCTAAAAGACTGGACGCTACCCATCTCCATGCTGATGGGTAGCGTTTGCTATGTAGTTTTCACACGTTGTGCATGGGCTTTGCCTGTCAAGCCTTATATTGTAAGTTTCATACCTTATTTGTTGCCAGCACTTATTTTCCTCATGCTCTTCTTGTCGTATTGCAAGATAGATCCCAAGGAACTGCGTCCACGCCCATGGCATCTCATCCTGGTACTTATCCAGTTGGCGGAAACTTTATTGGCAGTTTGGTGGTGTATTCATCATCACGACAGTGAATGGTTGCCTCTGGCAGAATCTTTATTGGCTGTCTTTGTGGCTCCCATGGCTGCAGTAGGTGCTGTGGTAACCCAGAAAATAGGTGGAAATCCTGCTACGGCCACTACCTATACGGTGGTCTCATCGCTTTTCACGGCTATCATGGTACCCTCTGTCTATCCATTGGTGGAACCAGGTATTGGAGTCTCTTTTCTCGCACTTTTCTGTAAGATTCTCTCACGTGTGTTCCCTACCATTATCTTTCCGCTGTTTTTGGCTTTGTTCTTGCGGCGGTACGCCCCTCGGGTGCATCAATGGGTATGTGCAGAAGCTAAGGACAAGTCCTTCTACTTATGGGCTGTTTGCACCATGGTGAACACGGCTCAGATTATTCGTTGTATCGTGAATTCGGAGGGAGCTATGAACATCATATGGAGCATCGTCCTTATCGTGGGCATGGTGGTTTGCTTGCAGTTTTACATAGGGAAGCATATAGGGGCGCGTTATGGCGACCGTATTGCTGCCGGGCAAGGATTGGCGCAGAAGAACACTGTGCTGTCCATTTGGATTGCCATGACTTTTCTTTCTCCAACGGCTGCTATTGGACCAGGTGTCTGTCTTTTGTGGCAGAATATTGTGAATTCTTGGCAAATCTACACCGCAGCGCATCGTAGCTCTCGTTGATTCTTTGATTTAGAGGGCTTTTATTTGGGCAGATACAAAAACATAAGTATATTTGCACAACATAATAAAACTTTAAAGATAGAATCATGAGAATGACAAAGCATGTATTTTCGGCACTTTTAGTACTGACACTTACCGCTTGCTCATCTGGTATGTACCAGAAGACAGAGAACGGTATCATCGTGAAGGTGCAGAAAGCCGATACACAAACACCTAAGCTCGTTCGCCTGCAAGTGATGGGCGAGAAAATTATTCGTGTCAGTGCTACTGCTGAGAATAAATTTGCAGACCCTCAGAGCCTGATTATCGTTCCTCAGGAAACCAAGACGGATTATACTGTGGTAGAGCAGGGCGATACCCTTATCCTGGCAACTCAGAGCGTAAAGGCTCATGTCTTGGCATCTACCGGTGAAGTTTGGTTTACCGATGCTGCAGGTAAGCTCATCTTGCAGGAACAACAGGGGGGAGGTAAGACTTTTGAGCCTTATCAGGTAACCCAGACACTGGCTAGTGGAGAAGATAAACTATATGAGGGCTGGTCTATCCGTCAGGTTTTTGAGTCTCCTGCCGATGAGGCTTTCTATGGATTAGGACAGCATCAGTCTGACGACTGGAACTACAAGGGCAAGAACGAGGAACTCTTCCAGTATAATACCAAAGTATCTATTCCTTTTGTAGTGTCAAACAAGAATTATGGTGTACTTCTGGACAGCTATTCTCTCTGTCGTTTTGGTAATCCAAACGATTATGAGCAGCTGCATAAGATTTTCAAACTGTATGATAAGGAAGGAAAGGCTGGTGGATTGACTGGTATCTATTCTGCTCCTGATGTAGAGCAACTGGTACGTATGGAAGATTCTATTTATTTTGAGAACCTCAAGAGTACCAAGAACTTGCCTAAGTTCCCATTGGGTAAGGCTACCGTAGTGTATGAGGGTGAGATAGAGCCTTTGCAGAGCGGTGAGTACCGTTTCCTGCATTACTATTCTGGCTATCAAAAGATTTATGTAGACGACAAGCCTGTCTATGCTGAAGATGTAGCGAATACCGGAAAAGATCTGGAAATCTGGCGTACAGCATGGAATCCAAATGCCCGCAAGTTCAATGTGAACATGGAGGCTGGCAAGCGTTACAAGCTTCGCATAGAGTGGAGACCTGATGGTGGTGAGGCTTACTGCGGCCTGCGTGCTTTGGCACCAGTAGCCGATGAGGAACAGCAGAAGTTGTCTATATGGAGTGAGATGACCCCACAGCTCGATTATTATTTCGTAGCAGGTGACAATCTGGATGAAGTGATTTCCGGCTATCGTTCTCTTACCGGTAAGGCACAGATTATGCCTAAATGGGTCATGGGATATTGGCAGAGCCGTGAGCGATACAAGACTTCAGATGAGTTGCTTGATGCACTGGCAGGCTTCCGTAACCGTCAGCTGCCTATTGATAATATCGTTGAAGACTGGTCTTATTGGCCAGTAGAAAGTTGGGGTTCCCATGATTTCGACTTGGAGCGATTCCCTGATCCAAAAGCTATGGTGGACAGTGTTCACGCTCAGCATGCCAAGATTATGATTAGTTGCTGGCCTAAGTTCTACCCTACAACTGATAACTATAAGGAACTGGAAAGCAAGGGCTACATGTACATGCAGTCTGTAAAAGACAGTTTGGTGGATTGGATTTGGCCAGGTTATCACTACGGATTCTATGATGCCTATGCACCAGAGGCTCGTAAGATTTTCTGGCGTCAGATGCAGGAGAAACTTGGTGTTCTAGGCTTCGATGCCTGGTGGATGGATGCTTCAGAGCCTAATGTGCGCGACTGTACAGACTTGCGCTACCGTAAGGATCTCTGTGGCCCTACCTACCTGGGCTCATCAGACCAGTATTTCAATACCTATTCTATTGTGAATGCCGAGGCTATCTATGATGGTCAGCGTGCTACAGAATCCGGTATGACCGATTGGAACCAGAATGGATTTGGAAACACCTTCTCACCAGAGAACCGCCGTGTATTCCTGCTTACTCGTAGCGGATTCCCAGGCTTGCAGCGATATTCTACCGCTACTTGGAGTGGTGATATCGGAACCCGTTGGGAAGACCTCAAGGCACAGATTACCGCAGGCTTGAATTTCAGCATTTCTGGTATTCCTTTCTGGAGCCAGGATGTTGGTGGCTTCTCTGTAGAGGGTCGTTACTATGCTGCACAGGAGAATTTCGACAAGACTGGCGTGGAGAATGCCGATCTTAAGGAGTGGCGAGAGTTGAATGCCCGCTGGCATCAGTTTGGTGCTTTTGCGCCAATGTATCGTTCTCATGGTCAATTCCCATTCCGTGAGCCTTGGAATATCGCACCAGAGAATCATCCTGCCTACAAGAGCATTCAGTATTACCTGAACTTACGCTATAGACTCATGCCTTACCTGTATTCATTGGCTGCTATGGTACACTATAATGATTATACCATCATGCGTCCATTGGTTATGGATTTTGCACAGGATACCCAAGTGCTGAACATTGCCTACCAATTCATGATGGGTCCATCACTCATGGTGAACCCTGTCTATACCTATGGTGCCCGTCAGCGCGATGTCTATTTCCCAAAGAATACTACATGGTATGATTTCTATACAGGACAGACTGTAAGTCATGGAGGAGATACACAGACTGTTGCAGCTCCATATGAGCGTATTCCACTTTACGTACGTGCAGGTGCCATTCTTCCTTTAGGTCCTGCTATCCAGTACAGCGATGAGAAGCAGGCAGAGAATATCCGCCTCTATGTTTACCAGGGAGCCAATGGAAAGTTCACTCTCTATGAGGATGAGAACACTAACTACGGTTATGAGGCAGGACGTTTTGCCAAGATAGACTTTACTTACGATGAGGCTACCAAGACCCTCACCATAGGTAAGCGACAGGGAACGTTCCCAGGCATGCTCCAGAACCGTACATTTACTATTGTTCCTATCTCTGCAGATAAACCACAGGCTTATGACCCAGATGCTGCAGGTCAGGAAGTGAAGTATAACGGCTCGGAAATCTCCGTGAAATTATAATTTAATAGAAAATAAACGCCCCGTTCTGTTAATCTGTCAGCAGAACGGGGCGTTTTTGTGTTAATTCGCCGTAAAAAGTAAAAAAAAGTGGTTTTATTTTGGGTTTATATTTAGTTTATACTATCTTTGCACAATCTAAGATAAACAAATGACATTGTACGGACGAACATCAGGTATGATGATGTGGATTTCTACCACATCCACCATGACCCTTAGGGGTTAGGGATTGTACAATGCGTGTCTACGCGACATGCGCCAAGCGTAAGGCTGGCATTCTTTAGTTAATCAAGCATTTTTTATAAGAAACACATTATGGAACCCTCGGAAAGAGATGGGTTCTTACAATAGGTAATACAATTATGAGAGTATTGAAATTTGGCGGAACATCGGTAGGTTCGGTAAAAAGTATTTTGAATCTCAAGGAGATTGTGCAAAAGGCAGTAGCAGAGGAGCCCGTGATTGTGGTGGTTTCTGCGCTGGGCGGTATCACAGACAAACTCATCAGCACATCTAAGAAAGCTGCTGTGGGTGATAGCTCATATATTACAGCTTTCGACGAGATTACCTCTCGCCATCATGAGATGATTCATCAGATAATCCCCGATGCAGGTCGTCAGGTAGCACTTCTTCATGATGTGGATAATCTGCTGAATGAACTGAAGGATATTTATCAGGGTGTTTTCTTGATACACGACCTTTCAGAGAAGACCTCGGCTGCTATCGTGAGCTACGGAGAGCGAATCTCCAGTCGTATTGCAGCAGAGCTTTGCGGTGCCAAGTGGTTTGATTCCCGTGAGTTTATCAAGACAGAGAAAAAGCATGGTAAGCATATCCTGGATTCAGAACTGACTAACAAGCTGGTGCAGGAAACCTTTAAGGAACTCCCACCGCTTTCATTGGTTCCCGGCTTTATTTCCCGCGATAAGGTGAGTGGCGAGGTGACTAACCTGGGTCGTGGCGGTTCCGATTATACCGCAGCTATCATTGCCGCTGCACTCGATGCAAACGTATTGGAAATCTGGACCGATGTGGATGGATTCATGACTGCCGATCCTCGTGTCATCAGCACTGCATACGTGATTGATGAACTTAGTTACGTAGAGGCTATGGAGCTCTGTAACTTTGGTGCCAAGGTGGTCTATCCACCTACCATCTACCCGGTATGTCACAAGAATATCCCTATCCTGATCAAGAATACCTTCAAGCCTGAGGCTAAGGGAACCATCATCAAGCAAGAGGTAGAGCACTTCGGAAAGAGCAGCATTAAAGGTATCTCCAGCATCAATAATACCAGTTTGATTACCGTTACTGGTTTGGGTATGGTGGGTGTCATCGGTATCAATTCCCGTATCTTCCAGCGTTTGGCAGAAGAGGGTATCAGTGTGTTCTTGGTTTCACAGGCATCATCAGAGAATAGTACCTCTATTGGTGTGCGTAATGAAGATGCAGAGCAGGCTTGTGATGTGCTGAACAAGGAGTTCCAGAAAGAGATTGAGATGGGTGAGATTAACTTTATCACCGCAGAGAAAGGATTGGCTACTGTGGCTATCGTGGGTGAGAACATGAAACATACACCGGGTATAGCCGGAAAGTTGTTTGGAACCTTGGGTAGAAATGGTATCAATGTCATTGCATGTGCACAGGGTGCATCGGAGACCAATATCTCTTTCGTAGTGAACAGTGAGTGGCTTCGTAAGACCTTGAACGTTATCCATGATAGTTTCTTCCTGTCTGAATATCAAGTGCTGAACCTCTTTATCTGTGGTGTAGGCACGGTAGGAAACAGCCTTATCCAGCAAATTGCGCACCAATATGAGCGCCTCAAGAAAGAGCGTAACCTCATGCTGAACGTGGTGGGAATTGCCAGCAGCAAGAAAGCCATGTTCTCTCGTACGGGCCTTAACTTAGAAGGTTATAAGGAGCGTTTATACAACGAGGGTGAGGACAGTAACTGTCAGCTCTTGATAGAGAAGGTGATAGGCATGAATATCTTTAACTCCGTGTTTGTAGATTGTACAGCCAGCCCAGAGGTTGCTGGACTCTATAAGGAACTTTTGGAGCATAACATCTCTGTAGTGGCTGCGAATAAGATTGCCGCTTCTTCGGATTATGAGAACTATCGCATGCTCAAGCGTACGGCACAGAAACGTGGCGTGAAGTTCCTCTTTGAAACGAATGTGGGCGCAGGACTCCCTATCATCAATACGATTAACGACCTGCGTAATAGTGGTGATAAGATTCTGAAGATAGAGGCTGTGCTCAGTGGAACATTGAACTTCATTTTCAATAAGATATCTGCAGAGTTACCATTCTCTCAGACCGTTAAGATGGCTAAGGAACAAGGGTATTCAGAGCCAGACCCACGCGTGGATCTCTCTGGAAAGGATGTCATCCGCAAGCTCACTATTCTATCCCGTGAGTCGGGTTATCGTATGAATCAGGAAGATGTGCAGAAGAACCTGTTCTTGTCAGATCGCTTCTTTGAGAGTACACAGGATGAGTTCTGGCAGATTCTTCCAGAGGTGGATGCCCAGTTTGAGGAAGGCCGTAGGGTACTGGAACAGGAGCAGAAGCGCTGGCGATTTGTGGCTACCTTGGAAAACGGAAAGGGTAGCGTAGAGCTCAAGGAGGTAAACAGCCACCATCCATTCTATGATTTGGAAGGCAGTAACAACATCATTCTGCTTACAACAGAGCGATATAAGGAATACCCTATGCTTATCCAGGGTTACGGCGCTGGTGCACAGGTTACCGCTGCGGGTGTCTTTGCAGACATCATGAGTATTGCCAATATTTAATGAAGATTTTAGTACAAGAGAGTTTATGAAACACTTAATTATCCTTGCTGATGGGTCTGCCGATTGGGCATGCCCTTCGCTTGGAGGTAAGACTTTATATCAGCACGCACAGACACCCAATATGGATTTGTTGGCCAAGAAGGGTAGGTGCGGGCGACTGAAAACCGTGCCCGATGGATTTCATCCGGGCAGTGAAGTTGCTAATTCCTCTATTTTAGGTTATGATCAGCATAAGGTATATGAAGGTCGAGGTTCTCTTGAGGCCGCAAGCATAGGATATGAGATGCGCCCCGATGATATGGCCATGCGATGCAATATCGTATGCCTGGAGGGGGATATCCTCAAGAATCATTCTGCCGGACATATCACCACCGATGAGGCTGATGTTCTTATTCAGTATTTGGATCAGCATTTAGGAAATGATACCGTGCATTTCTATACCGGTGTGCAGTATCGCCATCTGCTGGTAGTCAAGGGCGGCGACAAACGTGTGAAGTGTGTCCCTCCTCATGATGTACCCCTACAGCCTTGGCGCCCATTGTTGGTGCAAGCCGAGTGTCCAGAGGCACAACCTACTGCCGATTTGCTGAATGACCTTATCCTCAAGTCACAGGAACTCCTCCAGAATCATCCCATGAACTTGCAGCGTAAGGCTGCCGGCATGGATCCTGCTAATAGCATCTGGCCTTGGAGTCCGGGTTTCCGTCCTAGCATGGAGCCCCTTACCGTAACCTATCCACAGATTAAGAAGGGCTCCGTGATTTCTGCGGTGGACTTAATTAAGGGCATTGGCCATTATGCAGGCTTGCGTAACATAGATGTCCCTGGTGCAACTGGCCTCTATAATACCAACTATACCGGTAAGGTAGAGGCAGCCCTGAAAGCTCTTAAGGAAGAAGACTTTGTCTATCTGCACATTGAGGGACCTGATGAGGCTGGGCATGAGGGAGATGTTTTCCTTAAGCTTCGTACCATAGAGGACATCGATAAGTTAGTGGTGGGACCTATTGTGCAAGAAATCCAACAGTGGGATGAACCTGTGGCTATAGCCATCTTGCCAGATCATCCTACACCTTGTGCTTTGCGTACCCATACCAATGAGCCTATTCCATTTCTTATCTGCGCTCCTGGTTTGGAGCCAGATGCAGTGCAGCAGTTCGATGAGGTAAGCTGTGTGGAAGGCGCTTTCGGCCTTATGGAAGGAAATCAGTTTATGAACGCGTTTATGTCAATATAATTTTATGAAATACTACAGTACAAACGGGAAATCCCCTTTTGCCACCCTGGAGCAGGCCGTGGTTAAAGGATTAGCTAGTGACAAGGGCCTTTTCATGCCCGATAGAATCAAGAAACTTCCACAGGAGTTTTATGACAACATAGAGAACCTCTCTTTTCAGGAGATTGCCTATCAGGTTGCCGACGCTTTCTTTGGCGAGGATGTACCTGCCGATACCCTGAAGCAGATTGTCTATGACACCTTGTCTTTTGATGTTCCTGCGGTGCCAGTGAAGGAGAATATCTATTCTCTGGAACTTTTCCACGGACCTACCTTGGCATTCAAGGATGTGGGTGCTCGTTTTATGGCACGCTTACTGGGGTATTTTATCCGTAAGCAGGGGCAGCAGCAAGTGAATGTATTGGTGGCTACCAGCGGAGATACCGGTAGTGCCGTGGCTAATGGTTTTTTGGGTGTGGAGGGTATTCACGTCTATGTACTCTATCCTAAAGGTAAGGTCAGCCCTATCCAAGAGTGCCAGTTTACAACTTTAGGACAGAACATTACTGCTCTGGAAATTGATGGTGTGTTCGATGATTGTCAAGCGTTAGTGAAGAATGCTTTCATGGATGCCGATCTGAATGCACACATGAAACTCACCTCTGCAAATTCCATCAATGTGGCTCGTTTCTTGCCACAGGCGTTCTACTATTTCTACGCATATGCACAGCTCAAGAAGCTAGGAAAGGCCGACCAAATGGTTGTCTGTGTGCCAAGTGGAAACTTTGGAAATATCTGTTCTGCACTATTTGGAAAGAAGATGGGGTTGCCTATAAAGCGCTTTATTGCTGCAAATAATGCAAATGACATCTTCTATAATTACCTCAAGACCGGTAAGTATACCCCAAAGCCATCGGTACAGACGTTGGCCAATGCTATGGATGTGGGAGATCCATCAAACTTTGCACGTATCTATGATTTGTATCATAAGAATCATGCTGCCATTTGTGCAGACATCAGTGGTGCTACCTATACCGATGAGCAGATTGCGCAGACTTTGCGTGAGTGTAAGCAGGAGACCGGTTATGTTTGTGACCCTCATGGTGCTTGTGGTTATCAGGCCCTGAAAGATGGCCTTCTGCCAGGTGAGGTAGGTGTATTCTTGGAGACCGCACACCCTGCTAAGTTCAAGGGTGTAGTTGATGAAATCTTAGGAACGGATATAGAAATTCCAGCTAAGCTTCAGGCCTTTATGAAGGGCACCAAGCAGAGCCTCTCCCTCAGTAAGGATTTCGCAGATTTCAAGCAGTTCTTGCTAAAAGAATAATTTCTGAATCTCATCTTTTGGGCCTGAAGCCCAGCGTGATAAAAAACTCCCCCTGGAAAGAAAACCAGGGGGAGCGCTCTATTTGCCTAAACCTATAGTTTAGTAAGGCAGATTGCCATTACTAAACAACCAAATCTTAGAATCTTCCATATCCCAACCAGGAGTCTGAGTCAGTACGTTCAGAGACAGGTTAATCTGGGTTGGAGAGATACGCCAGAAACCACGGGTTTCCTTGTAACGCTTCTGCATACCATTACCTGGGATTTCCTTGTTGCCACCAGGAACTTCCTTGCCGCGATATTCAATCCATGCTCCTACCTGATTCTTTGAGATGATTTCACCTGCATTATCTGGATACCAACGGCGCAAGTCGTTGAAACGCATACCCTCGAAGCAGAGCTCATAACGGCGCTCCTTCTGCAGACGCTCAAAGGAGTATGAGTCGTATTTTGGCAAGCCTGCACGCTCGCGCAACTGGTTCATACCGGTAACGGTCTCTTCCAACTCATCCAGCATGAGGAGCACATCTGCATAACGAACCAAGATAATGTCGTTACGGTTGTCGTACTGGTTGGAATTTGAACCGTCGAATCCAGGGATTGCATAGAAGAAGTTCTTGAATATAGAACTCTTAGATGCATCGCTGTAACATACAGGGACGGTGTATTTCTTGGTGTGGAACATGGCCATTCCTTTACCAGGTTTGTGTTCACGGTACCATTGGTATAGCCAATACCATAAGGATAGCAGTCATCATTAGGTGCTGATGATCTCATCCAATCCTCCTGCGATAAAGAGTAAAAGCACGAGTATGCCTATAATAATATATAGGTAGTTTTCCATAGTGTTTGTGTGTGTTTGTGTGTTTCCTCATCTTCATTTTTTGTTCAGCCATGCCTTTTTCAGCCACTCTCTCAGTGGTAGGTCATACAGTTTAAGGCAGGCATACGCCATGAGGATAGAAAGAATGAGCACCGCCACAAACACAAACGCATTCTGTGCCCAGGTAGCATCACGATGTGTAGCCACCCAGCTTTGCTGTACATAGACTAGGGAGAAATGCGTGAGGTAGAGTGGATAGGACAGTTCACCTACAAACTTGCAGATGGCAGAGCTGCGCTTGCCCGTAACCTTGCTGCCTGCACCCATAGCCACAATGAGTGGGAACATAATGAGAATGATGAAACTTTCATAGAGTCCGTTGATCCACAGAGTGTCATTTGGACCAATCACCATGCTGTGCGTCTCACGGTCAAAGTGTGCATCGTTCACGCCTAAGATAGGCATGGCCAACAGCACGATGACCAGCAGGGAGCACCACCAGAATCCACCCTTGACACGGATGAGTTTACCCATTCTGCTCACCAGAAGTCCCCCGAAGAAAGGATACATCAGTCGGGTTAGCGCCACGCTTACCTCGCTCACTGTCAGGCTGAAACCACTGTTCATGGAATAGCGCGCCCATCGGTGTCCCCATAATCCCAAGATGTCAATCTCGTTGGCCAGACAGAAACTGAAGACCGCGCAGATCAGCACAAAAATCCATAGAGCTATCTTGTTGAAACGGCGCACGAACAGGGCATAGATAATGTTTGCAAAATACTCGTAGTGCAATGTCCAGAAAGTACCACCTAACGAGCTAACCTCGGCATATCCACGGATATCCCATGCTTGTGGAAGTGGAATCATGAGGCATTGCCACAGGAACACGCCAAAGAGTACCCAAGGTGCAGTTTCTCGCACAATGGCAAAGGCAGGCACGCCATCGGTGAAATAATAGAACAGCATGGCCAGGAAGGCTGCCAGGATAACCATAGGGTGCAGACGCACCAGTCGGCGCTTGAAGAACCCCCAAGTGCTCATCTTGTTCCATCGGTCATCGTAGGCATAGCCAATCACAAAACCGGAAAGGGCAAAGAAGAAATCCACAGCCAAGTATCCATGACCAATTACATTAGTCCGTCCGCCGTAGCTCTCAAACAAATGGAAACACACCACAATCAGCGCAGCCACGCCACGTAAACCGTCTAATATCTCGTAATGGGGTTTTGACTCCAAATAAATGTCCTGTTTCATTTTATAATCTTTTTTGTTGTAATGCAAAGATAAACATTTTATTTGAAAAAGACAATGGATGTATCAGTAAATATCATTTATCTTACCCCACATAACGCCAAGCTCGGCATAAGCATCCAATACGTTCGTTTCTACACGCTCACGCTGTATTCATGCTTGATTTCCTCCATGACAAACGTACTTTCTATGGAAGCAATGTTTTCATGGCGGCCAATGACATTCAAAAGAAACTGTTGGTAGTATTTCATGTCGGGAGCCTGAATGCGAAGCAGGTAGTCAAAAGATCCGGAGATATTATAGCATTCTGTTACCTCAGGAATCTCCTTTACCATTTGACAGAAGGACAGAGCCATTTCACTGTTTAGCCGGCGGAGCTTGACACTGCAGAATACAGCAAATCCTTTGTTCAGTTTGTCGGCGTTGAGAATGGTTGCATATTGTTTAATGTAGCCTAATCGCTCCAACCGTTTTACACGCTCATATGTAGGTGTGGTAGAAAGGTGTACTTTGGCAGCTAGTTCTTTGTTGGTAAGACGTGCATCTTGCTGTAAGGCGCGGAGAATGTCTGTGTCTTTCTCATCCAGTCGATATGATTCTGTTTCGTAAGCCATCTGATTGTGTTTTTAGAAGATTATTCTATATTTTACAGTGCAAATATACGTCTTTTTCTGTAATTAGTATTCTTCTTGGATGGTTTTTCTTTATGTGCTACCTTTGCCAGCAGAAACAAATTAAAGCAATAAGACTATGGAAAAGAGTAAACTTCACATTGAGACCCTGGCACTCCATGTAGGCCAGGAAACCCCAGACCCCGCAACCGACTCCCGTGCTGTGCCTATTTATCAAACAACCTCGTATGTATTCCGAAACTCTCAGCATGCAGCAGATCGTTTTGGACTTCGTGATGCCGGTAATATATATGGTCGTCTGACAAATTCTACCCAAGATGTTCTTGAACAGCGCATAGCAGCTTTGGAAGGGGGAGTTGCGGCCTTGGCTGTAGCCAGTGGTGCAGCAGCCGTGACCTATGCCTTGCAGAACGTATGTCAGGCTGGTGACCATATTGTAGCGGCAGATAACCTTTACGGTGGTTCCTTTAACTTGATTACCCACACACTATCTACCCAAGGCGTGACGAATACTATAGTAAATGTGAACAATCTGAAAGCTCTGGAGGCTGCAATCCGGCCAAATACAAAAGTGATTTATGCAGAAACTTTTGGAAATCCAAACTGCAATGTAACAGATCTGGATGCGGTGGCTCAGGTAGCGCACAAGCACGGGGTCCTGTTCATTGTGGACAATACTTTTGGAACCCCATGCATTATCCGACCATTGGAGCACGGAGCTGATGTGGTAGTTCATTCGGCCACCAAATTCATTGGCGGTCATGGCTCATCTTTAGGTGGAGTCATAGTAGATGGCGGCAAATTTAACTTCAAAGCCTATGCCGACAAATATCCTACCATAGCTATGCCTGACCCATCTTACCACGGTGCCGTTTTTGCCGATGTGGCTGGTACAGCTGCCTTTGTAACTCGTATCCGTGCCGTAATTTTGCGAGATACCGGTGCCTGTATCTCACCCATTAACGCTTGGATACTGCTTCAAGGCGTGGAGTCGCTTCCACTTCGCATAGAGCGCCATGTGGAGAATGCCTTGAAGGTAGCGAATTTCCTGGCGGCACACCCTAAAGTAAAGCGTGTGGGT
>JAUNHZ010000015.1:0-1512 GCA_030523705.1 Bacteroidales bacterium | reverse complement strand
AACTTTTCCAAAAGTATTACCCTCAAGGTGCAGGAAGTATATTTACCTTTGAGATAGATGGCGGTCAGGAAGAAGCCTGGAAGTTTATAGATTCGCTGAAAATCTTCTCTTTGCTAGCCAATGTAGCCGATGTGAAATCGTTGGTAATCCATCCATACACTACCACTCACAGTCAGATGAGTGCTCAGGAACTGGCACAGCAGCACATCACACCAAGTACCGTTAGACTGAGTATCGGTGTGGAGCACATAGACGACATTCTTGCAGATTTGAGTCAGGCTCTGGATCAACTCTAAGGTCATGAGAGGAATTTATAAATCAGACGAAAGAAGCTAAGGTAAAGACCACAAAGCTCTATTTTGACAACATGCTGATTCGCGATGACTGGGCTGCTATCCACTACAGGGTGGTGGAAGAGAATCTGTTCACTGGAGAAAAAATCCCGATGACCGAATGGAATTCCTACACTTTCGTTATGAAGACGGGAAACTGGTCATCTTTGAGGCTTTTGTAAGTTGACCCTTTCCCAAGGGGACATAGTTCTGTCCACTTTGGAAAGGGTCCCCTATGGGTATATTATAATTCAATAATCATTAATAGAAACTTAAATTCACTATGGGAGTTTATTCCCTTACTCCGTAACTTTTTATCGTTTCCAGTCGCTGTTCTTCTGATGCATATTTGGCACAGAGTTCGTCATTGTTTACCAAGAGCATCTGACTGGAAACGCTATGTGTTTTTCGGATTTGGCGTTCATGAATCCAAGTGAATCCACCTAGTTCTTCCTTTGGGTCGTGAGCCAAGAATCCATTTCTTGTCTGGAAAGCATAGGAAGGAACCACTTTCCAAAGAGGTTCATCCGATATAACATCCAATTTCACCGTCCACCTGGAAGCATCGGCTCTAGGTACAGGAATATTTTCTGTTTCTAAATATTGGGAGTATTCCAGGAATGTAATTTCATCGCCTTCCAGGAAAAGCGGATTATTTTTAAGCACAGCTGAGGAAAATTTCCATACTGGAGTCTCTTCATTGATTTCCAGTTCTCCCAGTCTGATGTCTGTCACAGCCTGTCCATTCACTCGCTCTATGGCAATACTAGGAAGGGAGCCATGAGAAACTTGAAGGGGAAAGATAACACATGCCCTGAACCGCTTCATGGATTTATCCAGGTAGATGTTACCTCTTTTCAAGTTCAGCTTCAAAAAGATGTTGTAGTCAGTCTGTGTACTGGTCTTAAATTCAAACAGGCCTTTCAAGCATCCAGACGCAGCAGAATACATGGCTTGTATGCCATTCCATTTACAAGTCTGACTAGCTTGGTTCTGGGTACGTGGTTTTCTGGATTGTTGAGCCACACTGGTAATAATCTGAGTGCCACCTCTGATTTTGAAATGCAGGTTTCCGGCAATACCGGTCAACAGTCCGTTTCTTGGGTTTACTTTTGCCATAATTTACTTTTTATTGATTCTGCTGCAAATATAATGTATTCCCGTTAATCCTCCAAATTTG
>JAUNHZ010000177.1 GCA_030523705.1 Bacteroidales bacterium | reverse complement strand
ATTCAGAACGCTAAAAGTTCGTTGTGCAATCCGTTGTGCAAATATAGCAAAAATGCACAACAAAAGCAAAATTCAATGAAACAGAAATTAAACATTATGAAACAATATTAACTCAATATCAATGAATTAGTATTTTTCATATTACACAATATTACAAAAGGGTGTGAATCCTGAATCCCAACCGGATCACTTAAAAGAGTCTTAAAGAATTGATTTTCAATCTTTAAGACTCTTTTGCTTTCTATTCATGCCGACTTTTTGTCGACTTAAGTATTTTATCTTATCATTTTGGTAAGTTCGCCTGCAAAACCTTACCCCACAATATACCGTTCGATATTGCGTGTCTGACTACTGAAGTTCATACCAATGCGGATAATCTGCTGGCCATCCATTTCGAATGGTAATATGTAATTCTTGTCTGTGATTTGCTCCAGGGCTTCCTCAGCTGTGCCATCCAGTTTGAACTCCATTACATAGCAGAACTTTTGTGTCTTGATGATCATGTCGATGCGGCCCTCTGAGGTGTGGTATTCAGCCTGAGTGTAGAAGCCCATAAGACGGGAAATGATGAAAAGCACATTCTGATAGTGGTTCTCCAGGTCTTTCACGAGTTCATAAGGCGTTCCGGCAAAGAAAGATTTCAAGCGGTTGATGAACTGCTCAGTGCGACCATTTTCCACATCATCCACAAAGCACTGGATTTGGAAGGCACTCTCTACCGCATTGATGCGAGTATAGAATGGTATCAGGAATTTCAGGAATCCTTCTTCCACTTCTTTGTTCGGGAAATCCAGCAAATAAGTACCAAAGCGGGAATTGTAACCTTTGATGGTAAGGTAGCCGCTTTGGAAAATAACAGGGATAGGATTTGTATCGTGTCCGTCTATTGAATTCAGCACATCGGCCGATGTCTGAGTCTTAGCCATGGCCTCCAGGTTATAATGATGCAGTTGGAGAAGAGTAACAAGATAGGTTGGCGTACCCGTCTCGAACCAATAGCTGCCGAATTTCTTTTTATTCAGTGTGTTGAGTACACTGAACGGGTTATATATTCCCGGTGTGTTCTCCTCAAAATGATAACCGTCATAACGATTCCGAAGTGTCTCTACACATTCTTCGTAGGTCATGCTATTGGCTTCTGCAAGAGCATTAATTTCTGCGGGGAAAGATGCCAGCATCTCTTGCTCAGTCAGTCCGCAAACATCCCAGTACTGGGCATCCATGCTGATGTCGTTCAGGTTATTCAGGTCACTGAACACACTCACTTTGCCAAACTTGGTCACTCCCGTCAGCAGTGCAAACTTGATGCAGCCGTCCATGGATTTCAGGGCTCCGTAGAATCCCTTCAGCGTATCGCGGAACTCCTGCTGCAGGGCGTCATTGCCAATAGCCTGCAGCATGGGCTTGTCGTATTCATCAACCAGGATAACCACTCTATGCCCCGTTTTTTCACAGGCTCTCTTGATAACCCCCTGGAAACGACGTCCAAACCCAATTTCCACAGGATTCCGGCCATAGAGTTGTTCCCATTCTGTCAAGGTTTCATTCAATACATTTTCAAGCGCTTCAATACAGTCATATTTCTGTGTATTCAAATCCAGGTGCAGCACAGGATGTGACTGCCAGATGATATCAGGTTGGTCTGCTATAGCCAGACGCTGACCGATAGTACCGTCAAACAGTTCTTTCTTTCCGTCAAACAGTGCATGGATAGTGGATATGAGCAGTGACTTGCCAAACCTGCGGGGACGGGACAGGAAATAGTACCTGCCATCATTAACCATCCGGTAAATCTGATCAGTTTTATCTACGTAAATGTATCCATCTTTACGCAGGCTCTCAAAATTTTGTATGCCAATAGGCAATTTTTGAAGTGTACTCATATTCAAAATACTTTGGTTGCAAAGATACATTTTTTTTCTGAAAGCACATACTAGATAACTAAAAGATTAACGTTCCTTCTTTTTCACATAACCGTACATTTTCCTGATTTGAGGAAAAATCTTTGCATATCTCAAGAATTTTAGCGAATATTGCAGTCTGGTTGGGCTGATTACGCTCTTCTTATATGAATAATAACCAAATTAATACATATAACATGAAATCCAGTTCATTCACATCGCTTTTCGTGGCAGCTGCGGCATTTTGTGCGGCATCTTGCTCAGAGGGGCCTGTCAACCTCCAGACGTCGAGTGTGGAGGACGTTGTCAAGGCCATGACTAAAGAACAGAAACTCAAGATCCTGCTCGGAACAAACCTGGACCTTGAGGAGAAGAACAGCGGTCCTGTGGTAGGACAGCACTCGCTCTTCGTACCGGGAGCTGCTGGCTCTACGTTCTCATTCGAGGAACTCGGCATCACCAACACGGTATTGGCCGACGGTCCTGCAGGTCTCCGCATCAGCCCTACCAGAGAGGGCGATGAAAACACGTATTACTGCACTTACTTCCCTATCGGCACCTTGCTGGCATCTACCTGGAACCAGGAGCTCATCGAGAGCGTGGGCAAGGCTATGGGCGAGGAGACTAAGGAATATGGAGCCGACGTGCTGCTGGCTCCTGCACTCAACATCCAGAGAAACCCGCTTTGCGGACGCAACTTTGAGTATTACTCAGAGGACCCTATCATCTCTGGTAAGACTGCTGCGGCCTATGTGCGTGGTATCCAGTCTAACGGAGTGGGCACTTCCATCAAGCATTTCGCTGGAAACAGCCAGGAGACAAACAGAAAGCTGAATAATGCCATCATCAGTGACCGTGCCCTTCGTGAGATCTACCTGAAGGGATTCGAGATTGCCGTCAAGGAGTCTGATCCTTGGACCGTGATGACATCGTATAATGGCATCAATGGCACGCCTACCGCAGAGAGCTATCCACTCCTGGAGGGCATTCTCCGTGGCGAATGGGGATTCAAGGGTATGGTTATGACCGACTGGTCTTCCGGAAACAACGGTGGCGCTCAGATTGCTGCCGGAAACGACCTTATCATGCCAGGTAACAAGCAGAGATACAATGAGATTGTGGCTGCGCTGGAAGATGGCTCACTCACCATGGAAGATGTGGACAGAGATGTTACCCGCATCCTGGAGTTTGTAAAGAGAACCCCAAGATTCCAGGGATACAAGTTCTCCAACAAGCCTGACCTTCAGGCACATGCACAGATTACCCGCCAGTCTTCGCTCGAGGGTATGGTGCTGCTCAAGAACAATGCCTCTGCCCTTCCTTTCACCTCAGCAGTCTCTAAGGTAGCCCTTCTGGGTTACACTTCCTTTGATTTCATCGCAGGTGGTACTGGCTCTGGCAGCGTGAACTCTTCGTATGTAGTTTCTCTGCTCGAGGGCCTCAAGAACGGTGGTTATCAGGTAGATGAGCGACTGAAGGATGCCAACCTGGCCATGAAGGACAACACCGTACGCAAGAACATCCTTGCCGTGGTAGAGCGTCCAGAGGAGATTGTGCCAGATGCCAAGACCCTGGCCTCAATGGCAGAGGCTAACGATGTAGCTGTCATCACCCTGGGCCGTATTGCTGGAGAAGGCAACGACAGACTGATAGAGAACTTCAGCCTCACGCAGAATGAGCTGGCACTTGTGCAGAAGACTACCGAGGCCTTCCATAAGGTAGGAAAGAAGGTGGTTGTCATCCTGAACATCGGTGGTGTCATAGAGACTGCTTCCTGGAAGAACATCCCAGATGCCATCCTACTCTCATGGCAGGCAGGTCAGGAAGGTGGAAACAGCGTAACAGACATCCTTTCTGGAAAGAAATCGCCATCCGGAAGATTAGCCGTTTCATTCCCAGCCAAGTTCAACGACCTGGGTTCATCATCCAACTTCCCTATCAATCCGGGCATCAAGAACGATTCCGGCATGAACAGAACACGCATCGGCATGACAGACCGTAACATTGACTATACCGTCTATGAAGAGGACATCTATGTAGGCTACCGTTGGCTCCAGAAGAAGAACATCGCAGCCTCCTACCCATTTGGATATGGCTTGAGCTACACCACATTCCAGTGGTCCGATGCAGCAGTGAAGACCACTAAGGACGGCATCACCGCCACCGTGAAGGTAACCAATACCGGCAGCGTGGCATCCAAGGATGTAGTCCAGCTCTACATCTCAGCTCCAGAAGGTGGTCTGGACAAGCCAGTACGTGAGCTCAAGGCATACGCCAAGACCAAGGAGCTTGCCCCAGGCGAGAGCCAGGTTATCACACTGAATGTCAGCCTCTACGACCTTGCCTCATTCAACCAAGACGCCATGCGCTGGGAAACTGCAGCCGGACAGTACACCGCCTCATTCGGTGCAAGTTGCGATGAAATCAAGCAAAATGCAACCTTCCAGGTAGAAAAAGCCCAGTCTTGGTCTGCACCTACCTCATTGAAAGGAAAATAAAATTCGCCCCCTGGGGGCAGACCCCAAGGGGCGAACTCCCCTCCTTTGTCATTCTCCCCACCCACTTTGTCATTCTGAGTGAAACGAAGAATCTCGTCCAATCCAGTAATGGTGGACGAGATTTTTTATTCCACAACATCATTCCTTCACAAAGGAATATCACTTTTCCTTCGCTTTAAATTCAATTTTCCTTCGC
>JAUNHZ010000176.1 GCA_030523705.1 Bacteroidales bacterium | reverse complement strand
ATGCCCATCGAGTTCCAAGCTCTCTTTTAATAGATGCAATAGCTGCTACACATGGAGTATAAAGCAAGCAGAACACCAATAAGACATATGCAGTGGATTCGGAAAGGATTTGACTAAGTTCAACAGAATTGCCAAATAGAACTAATAGTGTACTTACCACACTTTCTTTTGCCATAAACCCTGATACCAATGCTGTGATAATGCGCCAATCACCAAATCCTAATGGATCAAATAATGGGCTAGCAAGGCTAGCTATATGAGCCAAAATACTGCTGGATGCGTCTTGTACCATTACCAAGTGAAAATTGAAATTCTGCAAAAACCATATGATGATACAAGCTAAGAAAATTACAGAGAAAGCTCGCTGTAAAAAATCTTTTGACTTATCCCATAAGAGCATAGCAACATTTCGTGCACCAGGCATACGATAGGAGGGTAATTCCATGACAAATGGTACAGCTTTTCCCTTGAAATAGAACAGGTTTAGAAGCAACGCAATAATTATGCCCACTATTATGCCAACAAAATAGAGGGAAATCATGACCCATGCACCATGATGTGGAAAGAATGCTGCACAAAAGAACGCATAGATTGGAAGCTTAGCTGTACATGACATGAATGGCGTCAGCAATATGGTCAACCTTCTATCGCGCCGACTCGGAAGCGTTCTAGTTGACATTACTGCAGGTACAGAACAACCAAAGCCAATAAGCAAAGGAACAATACTTCTGCCAGAAAGTCCTATTTTTCTCAAAAGACTATCCATGACAAATGCTATACGTGCCATATATCCAGAATCTTCTAGCATTGAAAGGAAGAAGAACAAACATATAATAATTGGCAAAAAACTTACAACTGTGCCAACTCCCTGGCAAATTCCATTGATAATTAATGAATGTAAAACCCCACTCACATTGAACTCAGTGAGTGATGCATCTAACCATTGGGTAAAAGATGAGATTGCAAAATCTAGCTGAACTTGTAGGAAATCACCAATCACATTGAACGTTAGCCAAAATATTAATGCCATAATAGCTAAAAACGAGAGATGGGCAGTATATTTTCCTGTTAATATCTTATCAATAGCCACACTTCTACGTTGTTCTTTATTAACTTTGGGCTTAACTACACATTTTTTGCACAAATTGCCGATAAAATTAAAACGCATGTCTGCAATTGCCGCTGCAGGGTCTAGGCCACGTTCAACTTCCAGCTGCTTTAAGATATGGCCAATAGTTTTCTTCTCATTAATACTAAGTCCCAATGATTCTTGAATCAAACTATCTCCTTCAACTAATTTACTGGCTGCGAAACGAGATGGCAAATTTACTCTTTCTGCGTGATCTTCAATAAAATGAGCTACAGCATGCAGACATCTGTGCATTGCTCCTCCATGATCATGCGGACCACAAAAATCAACTCTCTGTGGACCTTCTTGATATTTGGCCACATGAATAGCATGCTTTATGAGTTCATCAACGCCTTCATTCTTTGCTGCAGAAATAGGAATAACAGGAATACCTAATAAGTGTTCCATCTCGTTAATGAGGACGGTGCCGCCATTATTGTCAACCTCATCCATCATGTTTAACGCTAGAACCATAGGAATCCCTAATTCCATTAATTGAATGGTCAAGTATAGGTTTCGTTCTATGTTAGTGGCATCAACTATATTGATAATGCCCGTTGGATGCTCGTTCAGAATAAATTCCCTGCTGACAACCTCTTCTGCTGTATATGGAGACAGTGAATAAATGCCTGGCAAATCTGTAACTTCGGAATCTACATATCCTCTAATTTGACCAACTTTCTTATCAACAGTTACGCCCGGAAAATTTCCGACATGTTGATTAGAGCCTGTCAACTGATTGAAAAGAGTTGTTTTTCCACAATTCTGGTTACCCACCAAAGCAAACGATAATTTCTTGTTCTTTGGAAGAGGATGCTCTTGTGTCGTATCATGAAAACGGAATCCTTCCTCACCCAAACCGGGATGGGAGAGGTGTGCCGTAGGATTTATGTTCTCGGATTCTGCAGGTACATCAAGGGATATATCTATCTTTTCTGCATCGGCTTTTCTCAAAGTTAGCAAATAGCCATGCAGCTGTAACTGCATGGGATCTCCCATAGGGGCATATTTTATTAACTTGACAGCTGTGTCAGGTATAATGCCCATATCCAAGAAATGCTGGCGTAATGATCCTTCACCGCCAACACGTTTGATTACAGCTGATTGTCCTATATTTAATTCTCTTAAAGTCATAGAAATTAGTTTCTATAATGCAAAATTACCACTTTTGGATTTTACTTCCAAAACCTAAGTAGTAAATACCTATAAGTAGGTATACTAAAATAGACTTTTTACTAGATAAAAGACAACGGGAACTAACAAAGATGGTAATAGGTTTACTGTCTTGCAATCTTTTATATTTAAGATGCTCAGTCCTGAACTGACGATTAACACACCACCCACGATACTTAATTCTATACGCATAGGCTCAGGCATGGCAGCACTGAAAAAATAAGCTATGGCATAAAATAAGCCTTGCCAACAGAAAAGAATTGGAGCAGCCAATATCATTATCCAACCATAACTTGCTGCCAATACAGCACTTGTTACCAAATCAAGCGTAGCATTAGTGTATAAATAAGTATTACCAGACTCTGAAAAAGACCATCCTTGTGAAGGAGATAGAGCTGACAGGACTGGGCCAACAATAGCAAATGTTCCGATACAATAGAGCAAACAACCTGTAACCAAACCTTGAAGACCATTGTTATCTTTACCGGAAATCTGGTTGATTTTTATATTCAATTGATCAATCTTGCCAGCTAAATCAAGTCTCGTTCCAATCATTGAACCTATGGCTAAACTAATGATGAACATCACAGGGTATTCGCTTTTAGCCATATTTGGCAAAGATGCATTCATACCAAGTACTAAACATGCTAATCCAAGAGCATTGAACAATGCACTCTTGTATTTATCTTTAATTCCTTCGCGAACAAGTGCTCCAAATGTCGTGCCAACTAAAATAGTAGTTGTATTTACAATAGTTCCTAACATTTTAATTAATTGATTATTCCATGCAAATTTAATCTTTTTTTATGGTTCAACCCTCAATAGCATTCAATTTCTTCGAGTTTGTGATAAAATAATAAGGGTTGCCTCCAAGAAGACAACCCTTTTTTATACAGTATTGATAAGATTATGCTACCTTATTCAACTTCTTAATGATTGCAAAGATAAATGCTGCAGCAACCAAACAGATAACCATCAAAGTTCCCCATACTACAGGCAAGCTGAAGCCGTCCCACATCTGACCTGGGATAGAAACCAACTTATTACCCAATGCGGTAGCAACAAACCAGCAACCCATCATGGCACCTTTGTACTTAGGAGGAGCTACCTTACTTACAAAACTGATACCGATAGGGCTCAGCAACAACTCTGCAAAGGTTAAAATCAAGTAAGTGTTAACCAGCAAGTTTGGAGTAACATCGTCTACATGCTCAGGATGTTGAGTTGCAGGCAAGCCAATGCAGAATACAGCCATCAGCATATAAGCAGCAGCTGCTACCAACATACCCAAACCAATCTTAACTGGAGCCTTTGGTTCCTTGCCGATGCTTGCCAACTTACCAAACAGGGCAATACTTACAGGAGTCAACATAACTACAAAGCAAGCGTTGAAGTGCTGGAAAATAGGAGCACTAACGTCAACCTTATCAGTTGCAGCAGGAGCATAGAAGATAAGATAAGCTGCACTTGCAATAATCATCAGGATAGCGAGATTTTTGCACAAGCCCTTCTGCTGGAAGATACCAAAGAGACCGTAGATGATGAAGATAGCAGCCAACAGGTTGCGAACATCGAACATCATGCTTGCAATACCAAATGACTCGCGAGCAGTAAACTCATCAGCAAACCAGGTAAGTGTCAGACCATTCTGATGGAAAGCCATCCAGAAGAAAATTACTACAGCAAACACAAGCAGCAGGCAGATGATACGCTCCTTGGTCTCTGCTGGACTCAGTTCCTCAACTTCTACAGCTGCAGCACTGTCTTTCTTCTTAGAAGTGCCAATTACATGCTTGTAAGCTGGTCTTCCCAAGAAATAGATAATGATTGAAGCAACAACAGATACACATGCAATAGCAAATGCAAAATGATAAGAATCTGCATGAGAATAGCCTAATGAGTTCTGTGCCCAATCCATGATCTTGATAGCGGCAGTAGGGGCAAACAAGGCACCTACATTGATTGCCATGTAGAACAAAGAGAATCCACCATCACGAGCTCCAGCATATTCTGGACTGTTATACAAATCACCTACCATTACCTGCAGGTTGCCTTTGAACAGACCTGTACCAGCACTTACCAAAAGTAATGCAGCACCCATTGCAGCAACAGCAGTTGCATCACCGCCCAATGGCAATGACAACAGCAAATAACCCAAGAACATGATAATGATACCAATAATCACCATCTTGTTATAACCGAACTTGTCGGCCAGCATACCGCCAAACAAAGGTAAGAAATAAACTGCTGTCAGGAACCAAGTGTAAATCTCGGCTGCTGTACCTGCTTCAAAACCAAAGTTTTCACCAAG
>JAUNHZ010000175.1 GCA_030523705.1 Bacteroidales bacterium | reverse complement strand
CTAAAAAATGAGAAGAATGGTTGTGTCGTATAAGGATTTTCAGTAATTTTGCATCAAAATCATTTAATAATGGGATGGCTTTTAAATTTGTTTACGCAGCCAGAGTCGGTTGCACACATTGTTTTATTGTATGCAATCGTCATTTCTGTGGGCGTATTGTTGGGTAAGGTAAAGTTTTGTGGTATATCCTTGGGAGTGACTTTTGTGCTGTTCGCCGGATTGGTCGCAGGCCATTTTGGTTTTACGGCTCCTACTCCTATCTTGGGTTTCATGCAAGATTTTGGCTTAATCCTTTTTGTGTTTTGTATAGGCTTGCAAGTGGGTCCTTCTTTCTTCTCTTCGTTTAAGGAAGGTGGCGTTTCCATGAACCTGATTGCAGCAGGCATTGTTGTGCTTAATGTATTGACAATGTTGGCCTTATACTTCCTTTGCTTTAATACAGATGACCCTAGGAATTTACCTATGATGGTGGGTGTCTTGTGTGGTGCTGTAACAAATACTCCGGGTTTAGGTGCAGCTACAGAGGCGTTAGGGCAGGTGTGGTCTTTGGGCACCGCTCCACAGATTGCTACCGGTTATGCGTGTGCATATCCTCTTGGTGTAGTGGGTATAATTGTTGCAACCATAGTAATTAAGTATCTGTGCAGCGTGAATGTCCAGGAGGAAGAAGAGGAACTTCGGAAGGAAGATGAGAATGCTGACCCTAAGCTCAAGCCGGTGAATATGTCCGTGGAGATGATCAATGAGGCACTGGTGGGTAAGACCTTGCTGGAGGTCAAGGAGATGATCAACCGTGATTTTGTATTCTCTCGTGTAAAGCAGAATGGGGTAGAGTTTACGCCTTCAAGAGAAACAGTTTTCCAGAAAGGAGACCAATATCACTTGGTCTGTGCTCAGAACGATGCCGAGGCTATAGTGGCTTTCATGGGCCGTGTTATTGATGCCAATTGGGAAAAGAAATCTTCTCCACTGGTTTCACGACGTATCTTGGTGACACAGAGCAAGATGAATGGAAAGGCTATCGGACATTTGCATTTTTCTAGCTTGTATGGCGTGAATATCACCCGTGTCAATCGTGCGGGTATGGACTTGTTTGCGTCGTCTAAACTGCGCTTGCAAGTTGGCGACCGTGTGGTTGTTGTGGGTTCAGAAGATGCCATTGCCAGAGTGGCTAATAAATTAGGTGACCAGATGAAAGCGCTGGATCATCCAAATATCGCTACGATTTTCATTGGCATTCTGTTGGGAATTATCTTTGGTAGTATTCCTATCGCATTCCCAGGTATTCCTACTCCTGTGAAGCTGGGCTTGGCGGGTGGTCCATTGTGTGTTGCCATTTTGATAGGTGCCTATGGCCATAAGTTCAAGTTGGTTACCTACACTACCATGAGTGCAAACCTGATGCTCCGCGAAGTGGGCTTAGCTATCTTCCTGGCCAGTGTGGGCATAAAAGCTGGAGCAAACTTCCTGTCCACAGTGGTTCATGGCGATGGCGTTATGTATGTGGCCTGCGGCTTCTTGATTACAATTATACCTATTTTAATAATGGGTGCAATAGCGCGCTACTATTTCAAGATGAACTACTTCACGCTGATGGGTATCATTGCGGGTAGTACTACAGATCCCCCAGCATTAGCTTTCGCTAATCAAGTCTCAGGGAATGATGCTCCGGCAGTGGGATATACCACCGTTTACCCTCTCTCCATGTTCCTGAGGATATTGACGGCTCAACTCATTATCTTGCTGTTGTGCGGCATGTAACAATAAGTCAACATTTAATCTATAATAATTAATTTAACACCATTATGTTTAAAAATTTCTTCGGCTACCAGTTGGTGCAAGAGTATCATCAGAAGAAAGCGACACATAGAAAGGAGCGTTCTTCTAATCCTACTCTCATCAAGTTGGTTATTGCCATTATTGTGTCTCTGGTTCTCTGGAACCTGCCTACATCAGCATTTGGTATTCCAAATCTGACTGTTGTAGAACAGCGAGTTATCGCAGTATTTGCGTTTGCAACCCTGATGTGGCTTACTGAGGCTATCTCTTCCTGGGCTACTTCTGTGGTCATTATTGTCGTGCTGCTTTACACTTGTAGTACTAGTGGCCTGTGGTTGTTTACCGAGGGTTATGATGAGGCTACTCTGGGTACCCTGATTGGTTACAAGAGCTTGCTTTACACTTTTGCCGACCCTATCATCATGCTGTTCTTGGGTGGATTCGTCCTGGCTATTGCTGCTACCAAGACTGGTTTGGATGTCATGCTGGCTAAGGTCATGCTGAAGCCTTTTGGAACCAAGCCTGCTAACGTATTGCTGGGCTTTATCCTGGCTACAGGTGTGTTCTCTATGTTCTTGTCTAACACAGCTACTGCTGCCATGATGCTTACCTTCCTGACTCCAGTATTGAAGTCTCTTCCTGCCGATGGTAAGGGTAAGATTGGTCTGGCATTGGCTATTCCTATCGGTGCAAACATTGGTGGTATTGGTACTCCTATCGGTACCCCTCCAAACGCTATTGCACTGAAGTACCTGAATGACCCTCAGGGCCTGAACATGAACTTAGGTTTCGGTGAGTGGATGATGTTCATGTTGCCATTTGCTCTCTTGATTCTGTTCATCGGATGGATTCTGTTGCTGAAGCTGTTCCCATTCAAGGCTAAGTCTATCGAGTTGAATATCGAGGGTGAGACCAAGAAGGACTGGCGTTCTATCGTAGTATACATCACTTTCGCACTGACTATCCTGCTGTGGGTATGCGATAAGTTCACTGGTGTAAACTCAAACGTAGTAGCTATGTTGCCTGTCGGTGTGTTCTGTGCCATTGGTGTAATCCAGCGTCGCGACTTGGAGGAAATCAACTGGTCTGTACTGTGGATGGTTGCCGGTGGTTTCGCACTGGGTGTAGCTATGCAGGATACAGGTTTGGCAGCTCACATGATTGAGAGCATTCCATTCAATACATGGCCACCAATCCTCATGATTCTGGGTTCAGGTCTGTTGTGCTACCTGTTGTCAAACTTCATCTCAAACACTGCAACTGCAGCGCTGCTAGTTCCAATCTTGGCCGTAGTAGGTACAGCTGCATCAGAGAACTTGGCTCCATTCGGTGGCGTATCTCCACTGCTCATCGGTTTGGCCATGTCTGCATCTCTGGCCATGATTCTGCCTATCTCTACTCCTCCTAACGCTCTGGCTCATGCTACTGGTATGGTAGAGCAGAAGGATATGATGCGTGTAGGTATCATCATGGGTCTCATCGGCATTACTCTTGGCTACGTAATGCTGATCTTTATCGGTAAGGCAGGTTTGCTTTAATCATCTGTTGAAATAAAAAAAGAGAGCGTGTCAGATTACTTTTGGCACGCCCTCTTTTTTATAAATTACAGATTATAGTTGGTTTTATGAATAACAGCCTCGTGGATGGAGTTTACGTGTAGTTTTCTGTAAATCCGTTTTTTGTGAGTCTTAATCGTTTCATAGGAACATGAAAGTTGAGAAGCTATCTGTTCAGAAGTTTTTCCTTGAGATGAGAGGAGAATAATTTTTTTTTCTAAATCAGTCAGGTCTAAACTTTCAGTATTCGGGAGAAACTGTTTACGTTGAAAGTCATAAGCATATCTGAATCCATCTCCATAAACCGCAATATGTTCGCATGTCTGATTCGCGGAAGGCATTACACAAAATAGTCCCAACCACAAATCACCATCTGATGTTAATCTTAATGGAATGTATTTTTGTGTAATAATAAGCTGGCGTTGTTTGGTATATATGCGATAATCTATGACATGAGTATGATATAATTTTTGTGTAGGAGTAAACCCTTCAAGCAATTCCATATAAGCTTTACGAGTGGCAATCAAATAGTCCTTATCATCATTATGTATTAACGCCCAATATGGGTTTGAACTTTCTCGTAGTATGTGCTCACGGTAGTCTTTGTCAATAAACAACATGCTATTTGTCATATAAACCAGTTTGTTCTGTATAAAGTCTATTACGAACATTGTTGTATTTGTTATTCTTGCCGCAGCATCAATTGCTTCAAACAAGGGAATCAGATCCGTATTATTTTGAGCACCGCCAGCAATATTATGCATATACTTTAAAAACTCTTTCTCCATTTTCTTAATCTCGTCAAATTTACGTTTTCTGCGTGCAAAGATATATCAAAATTTGCATTTCTCCCCTTTTGTTTGAGATAAAGTGAGATAAATTGAGAAGCAAGAACTTTCTTAAATGTAAAAAAAGAGAGGATTAGTCCTCTCTTTTTTATTAGTCAGTATTGTTTTTCCCAATTGTATCTCCTTTAATTAAATACATTCATTGGACAAATGTAAAGCGAAGAGTTGGTTTCATGGTTTTCACAGTCTTTGATAGAAATGTACATCAAATCGTTGTCAATTTTCATGAAAGATTCACATTTGTATTTTCCGGTCTTGTCAATAATATTAAATAATTTTGTGCTCTTTTTCCTCTTCTCGTATTTACATATGTAGCAACTTGAGTCTGTCATGACCATGAAAAACAAATCATCATTATAAGCTTGTAAGCATCTCATAGCTGCATATTTGTAGTTTTCCTGATGTGACAAAGCTTCCAAACGTCCATAATCATCAAGAGAAGAAATCTCTACAGGTATGGCCTTCTCTCCAAAATCCAAAA
>JAUNHZ010000174.1 GCA_030523705.1 Bacteroidales bacterium | reverse complement strand
GCTCAGGACCTTAAAATATGTTTAATGTTATAGTGCTGCGAAATTAAGGATTATTACAATAAATGATGCAACAAGTATATTTTGTACATTACGCTGCTGTAAGAAACTATCTAACTGTTCGGATAATTGGTTCATTCGTTCTGAAGACTGTTTAACCAAGGCATCTTGCAACATCATGATACGAGCATTGGTTACGTCAACCTGCGCAGAAGAAAGGGTTACATCACGCTCAAATGGTTCTCTGTTCAAAATGTGCATGGCAGTCTGAATAACAACATCACCACCCGTAGGATAAATAAAGGTGGCAGCCATGTTTCCCTGCATAACTTGATCAACACCAAAATCCTTGTTTGTCAATGCATCAACACCAATGAAACGTATTCCTTTTTCCAATCTATGCCTTCTGGCCGCCCTGAAAGCTCCAATGGCCATACGATCATTCTGAGCTACTATGAAATTGATATCAGGATGAAGATTAAAGACACTATCCATTTTGTATTCGGCATCTTCCATACGCCATGAGGCATCTATGCTGCCCATACGTTCAATATGGTTTAAACGGCCAATAACATTATACAAACCTTGGGTTCTTTCTTGAGCCGAAGTAGACCCTTCCAATCCACATACCTCAAACAACCGAAGTGGTTCATTACCCAACGATTGGATATATTCCCCCATAGCCTCACCTATTTGGATATTATCTGCACCAATAAACGCGGTGTATTTATCGGACATTACCTTACGGTCTATGACAATAATAGGAATGCCTGCATCATAAGCTTTCTCCACAATAGGTGTTATAGCTTTTCCTTCATTAGGAGATACAATTAATAGATTCACCTTTTGGTCGATTAACTGCTGAATATCCCGAATTTGCCTTTCATTATCATCTTTGGCCGAAAGTACCTTCAGTTCAAGATTTGGATAAAATCGAGATTCTTGTTCCATCTCTGCATTTTGCTTTTCACGCCATTCATCCTGACTACATTGAGAAATACCAATAACATACTTTTCAGATTCTCCTAAACAAGAATTAAAAAGAAGGATTATTAAAGCTATCAAAACTGACAAAGATAGGTTATTTTTCATGAGTAATAATTTAAGGTTCATCAAAATACAGAAAGCGTGAGTTTCTAAACTTCCACTACACCAGGCATCGCCAAACGCCACAGAGAATGAAGAAGACAAAAACCCACGCCTATTCTATCTATAGGTCACTATAAACAAAAAGGTGAGCGTTACATTTCTTCTACTCCTTTCTCTTAAAATTTGGCGATTTCGGTGTAAAGGAATAGAAATAAAACGCTTTCTAAGGAGATCACTAATGATCAACCATGCAAAAGTAAGCATTTTATTTGAAATGCAACGCTCTATAACTAGATTTTTTTAATCTATCTGTGCCTTCAACTCTGCTGGTAATTCTGGCATGGCACCACTCTGGGTACAAACATAAGCAGATACATCGACAGCTAACTTATGTGCTTGCGCCAAAGGTAACTGCTTTAGGTAAGCCACACAAAATGCAGAAGTAAAGGAATCACCTGCACCTACTGTGTCAGCAACCTCAACCTTTGGAGTACCTTGGAAAAGACATTCATTGGCTGTTACTACATAGCTGCCTTCTACGCCACAGGTTAGAATTACTAATTTCAATGCATAAGTATCTAACAAGTAACGGCAAAACTCAACTGTATCCAATGCTTGCTGGCCCATCATTTCTCTTACAACAACCAACTCTTCATCATTGATCTTCAAAATAGTGCTCCTTTGCAAAGAATCTTCTATGATTTCTTTAGTATACCAATGCTGACGGAGATTGATATCATAAATCTTAACAGAATCAACAGGCATTGTATCCAAAAATTGAAGTATGGTGCCACGTGAAACGGCATCACGCTGAGCTAAAGTTCCAAAACATACAGCTTGCGTTTCTTTTGCAATAGCTTCCATATCTGGAGTCCAAGGTATATTGTCATAGGCCACACCTTGACAGATGTCATAGTTTGGAATTCCATTCTTGTCCAATGTCACTTGTACAGTACCTGTAGGGAACTCTACCTTTTCCAATTGGTGATGCAAATTCTTACCACTGAGCTGATTTAAGATTTCATCTCCTAAAGAATCTCTACCTATAGCACTTACAGCCAATCCGTTCATGCCAAACTGGCTAGCATGATAGGCAAAATTAGCAGGGGCACCACCTAACTTCTTTCCTTCTGGGAGCACATCCCACAGAATTTCTCCTAAACCTACAATATAATTTTTCATACCACAAATCAATTATAATCCTACTTTGCTCACTTTCACATTTGCAAACTTGCTCTTTGCACCCATGAACTGGATTTTGTCATATGGCTTGTTTGGGAAGATCAAATTGGTCATGACAATGCGGCCACCATCCATAAAGATTTCCACAGAATTAATATCTACCAATACATTCAGATGATGAGTCTTTCCCTTGCAAAGTTCCAATGGAGCAGAGGTAGCCAATGGGAAGTCCTTGCTGAAATCAACCTTACCACTCTGATTACGGTCCATAACCAGTTTATTCTCCTTCATATCCAAGTAAATCAAGGTTTTCTCTCCCAATGCATTGCTCAAGGTGAAACCAGCCTGCTCACCATTGCCTGGAGTAATATCCATTTCAATCTGATATGCGCCTTCCTTTCCACCAAATACATCATAGACGGTCTGGGTATTCACTTTCTTTAAAGTCTCTGTTTCTTTCTTTAGCATTGCAGCTTCTGGAATCAAGTCGGCAGAAACATAAGTCTTACCATTCTGAGTAAACAACTTCAGCTCACGAGGAATAGAGTTCGAGCTACGATACTGCAAGGTTGGTGTCTGGTTTGCATACTGCCAGTTGCTCATCCAAGGCACTGCAATGACACGGTCCCCGGTATTAGAGAAGGTTACAGTAGCATAGTGATCCTTACCCCAGTCTAGCCATTTTGCCACCTCTGGCTCTGAATCGCACTTGAATTCTTTTCCATCGAAATCTCCCACGAAATACTCGGTACCACTACCGCCCCAGATACAGCCTGGGTTCACGTTTACAATCATAACCCACTTCTTATTCTTCTCATTTCCATTGACTGGCAATTGGAAGAAATCTGGGCACTCAAACTGGTTTGGCTGTACGCCATAACCCTTACCCCAGCCACTCAAGTATTCCCATTCCTTCAGGTTTGAAGAAGAATAGAAACGCATCTCCTTATCAGCAGATACAATCATGTACCACTTCTGTGCTGGCTCATACCAGAAGACTTTAGGGTCACGGAAGTTCTTAAGACCATCGAATGGAGTCAGAACAGGGTTCTTGTCATATTTCTGGAATGTACGACCATTATCGTTACTATATGCCAAGCATTGAACCTGACCTAAACGGCCTGAAGATGTATAGAAAGCAATGATAGCACCTGCACCAAAACCAGCTGTATTGTCTTTATCTACAACAGAGCTACCTGAGAAGATATGACCCATACTATCGCGCCAGATAGCTGGATCCAGATGCTCCCAATGAATCATATCCTTACTTACAGAATGGCCCCATGTCATATTTCCCCAACGTGAACCCATAGGGTTATACTGGAAATACAAATGATATTCACCATCCTTATACACCAGACCATTCGCATCGTTCATCCATCCGTATGCAGGAGAATGGTGGAAGATTGGACGATAATAATCTGTATTAGTCGTATCGAATGTATCCGATAATTTCATCAAATCCCAAGCCTTAGAGTTTGCAGGCACATTCTTGAACTCTACATAAGATTCCTTGCCTTTGTTCAGTTTCAAAGGTACATAATAGTCGGTCTTATCCGTCATCAGACTAACATCCAGGAATGTATCCATAGGATTTCCTGTATACAGTTTAACCTGTGCAGGTCTCATAAAACGCATGCCTGCACCACCATTCATATTTGGCTCTTGAACGGGAAGCAAAAGATACTGGGTAGATGATTCTATTTTTAATACAGAGAGAGAATCACCATAATGCTCCATTTTCATGGTAGCAGTCTGAGCTTGAGAACCCATAGCAGTCAACAAGGTTCCTAAAAGAACCAAACCACGGAATTGTTTTTTCATATCATTATTGTTTCTAATTGTTTACGGTTAACTTCATACCAAGTGCAAAATTAATGATTTTGATAAATCTATAATTACTCTTCTGATACAATATCTATCAAATTTGTTACAATAATGACCAATAAAAGAACCCTCCCAATCTACTATAGAGAAAAGGAGGGTTCTTTATGTAAAACAAATTAGGACTTTAGCTGAGTTATTTCAACAGTAAATTACATGAATTAATTCCATTGGAATCTTAAAGTACAAAATAAACAAGGGAAGCATGATACCCATTGTTTTCATCAATCCTGGTTTCATAGTCCTAAATTTTACAAGCATGAATGTTTAGTTTTCTATTTCGCTGCCATAAGGGTGCTGAACTCCACATTGGCCTTTCCATTCAGCATGGCAACGGATTTCACTACCCGGTTTCCCTTGCTGTCGGTGATACCCACATACAGGTTGTTGATGTTCTCTGGAAGGTTACACAGCAGTTCTGTAGTGCTCTCATCGCTCAGCATGTAGTAGGCCAAGAGGTAGCTGTTCTTGTCGGTAGATGGGTCTGAACTGAAAATCTGGACACGATAGCTGTCGCCCGTACCATAATTAA
>JAUNHZ010000173.1 GCA_030523705.1 Bacteroidales bacterium | reverse complement strand
GGACTCTTCGGCTTCAAAGAGTCCTTTTGAAGTTTACTTGCGGATTTGAGGTTATATTCTTTATTCAGTGCATATTATGCCCTTACCCATAAATGCGGGGCAAAATTACGCAAATATAAGCGCATGAACAAAAAAAAATCCCTAAAAATGCACAATCCGACTATTTCCGCGCAATATTAGCTAAAATTTTACCTTATTATAATATATTCTAATGAAAATTGGTAACTTTGCAGCCCAAATTAAAGAATGATATGACAGACCCAAGACATATTCAGATTGCGGATTACAACTATCCGCTTCCGGATGAGCGGATTGCCAAGTTCCCACTTCAGGAAAGAGACCAGTCCAAACTGCTCATTTACAAGCAAGGAGAAATCCTGCAGGATGTATTCACCTCGCTCCCCAAGTATCTGCCTCAAGGCGCACTGATGGTATTCAATAACACGAAGGTGATTCAGGCACGACTGCATTTCCATAAGGAGACGGGTGCGCTGATAGAGGTGTTCTGCCTGGAGCCTGCTGCCCCAAGAGACTATGCGCAGATGTTCCAGCAGCAGGGTTCCTGTAGCTGGCTGTGCTTGGTGGGTAATCTGAAGAAGTGGAAGGAAGGAAGCCTGCACCGCGAGATTGAGATGCCAGACGGAAAGGTCCTGGTGCTGAGCGTAAGTCGCGGAGAGAACATGGGCACCAGTTTCTGGATGGATTTTTCATGGAACTGGAAGGATGCCACCGGGGAGCAGCCAGTCTCTGCTTGTGAGCTGCCTACCTGGGCAGAGGTGCTAGATGCTGTGGGCGAGTTGCCTATCCCACCCTATCTGAACCGTGAAACCCAGGAGAGCGACAAGCGTACCTACCAAACCGTATATTCCAAAATCAAGGGTTCCGTGGCTGCTCCTACCGCAGGCCTACATTTCACGGAGCGTGTACTGAACAACCTGGACGCACACAGAATAGACCGCGAGGAACTGACCCTGCATGTAGGTGCCGGCACTTTCAAACCCGTAAAGAGCAAGGAGATAGAAGGCCACGAGATGCACACTGAGCATATAGCAGTGAACCGCAAGACCATAGAGAAACTGATAGCTTACGGTGGCACTTGCATCGCTGTGGGTACCACCAGCGTGCGTACTTTGGAGAGTCTGTACTACATGGGTATTCTGGCTGCGCAGAACCCTGATGCCACAGAAGAGGAGTTGCACGTTCCGCAATGGATGCCTTACCAGGAGGAGGGACCTTCAACACTGGAATCCCTTCAGGCACTCCTGGCATACATGGAGCGCCATGACCTGCAAGTTCTCCACAGCAGCACCCAGATCATCATTGCCCCGGGATATAATTATCATGTAGTGAAAATGATGGTCACCAACTTCCATCAGCCTCAGAGCACACTGCTGCTCCTGGTATCAGCCTTCCTGCATGGCGACTGGCGCAAGATCTACGACTATGCGCTGGCGCATGATTTCCGCTTCCTGAGCTATGGAGACTCATCGTTACTCATCCCTTAAACAAAAAGAAAAAATGATTGCAACGCAAAAAGACAATATGGAAGAGATGTTTCCCGTGGTAGATGAAGAGGGAAACATTCTGAGTGCAGCTACCCGTGGCGAGTGCCACAACGGAAGCAGACTCCTGCACCCTGTGGTACATTTACATGTGTTCAATGCCCAGGGAGACCTGTACCTCCAGAAACGCCCCATGTGGAAGGACATACAGCCAGGTAAATGGGACACGGCCGTAGGTGGGCACGTGGATTTGGGTGAGAGTGTGGAGCAAGCCCTTCGCCGTGAGGTCCAGGAGGAGATTGGCATTACGGACTTCACCCCAGAGCGCATGACGCACTATGTTTTTGACTCTACCCGTGAGCGTGAGCTGGTTTTTGTACACAAAACCGTATACGAGGGCGATATCACCCCTAGCGCAGAGACCGATGGCGGACGATTCTGGCCTTTACAGGAAATCCGCGAAAACTTAGGGAAAGGCGTTTTCACGCCCAACTTTGAGATGGAAATCCAAAAGGTGGGCATTCTGTAACCAAAGAAAAACAAACGAACATGAAGATAGGAGATAAAGTACGCTTCGTAAGCGAAGTGGGTGGCGGAATCGTGAGTGGATTCCAGGGAAAGAACAATGAGTACGTGCTGGTACAAGACCAGGATGGATTTGATATCCCTATGCTGCAGAAAGACGTGGTGGTCATTGACACCGACGACTACAACATTGCCAAGGTGGACACCATGGGATTCAAAAAGAAACAGAACAAGCCTGCAGCACCTGTGGCTGAAGAGCCTGTGGATATAGCCGACAAGCCTATCACCTTCAAGGCCAAGCCTCTGGAGCGCAGAGAGGGTGAACGCCTGAATGCACACCTGGGTTTCGTGCCTCAGAACTTGAAAGAGATTACCAGCACCAAGTTCGATGCCTACCTGGTGAACGACTGTAACTACTACTTCAGCTACGTCTATGCCTGTGCAGAGGGAAACAGCTGGAGAGTACGCCAACAGGGTGAGATTGAGCCTAACACCAAGCTTTTCCTGGAGGAGTTCGACCGCTCTTCACTGAATGACATTGAGCGTGTGTCTATCCAGCTCATCGCTTACAAAAAGGAGAAAAACTACCTGCTCAAACCGGTAACCGACGTGCAGATACGTGTAGATGTGGTAAAGTTCTACAAGTTGCATACCTTCCAGCCTTCCATCTTCTTTGAGGATCCTGCACTGGTATATGATATCATACGCGACGACAAACCTGTACGCCAGGTATTTGTCCAAGCACAGGACATTCAGGAGGCACTCCTGAAAAAGAACGACAAGCCACAGCAACAGCCTGCACGCAACGAGGTTCAGAAATCCCTGGGTGGTCACGGACTGGTAAAGAAAGGTATCATTGAAGTGGACCTGCACATCGGTTCCCTGCTTGATGATACTACCGGAATGGACAACAAGGATATGCTGGAGCACCAGTTGAAAGCCTTTAAGGAGACCATGGATGCCTACCGCAAGCGTACAGGCACCAAGATTGTGTTCATCCATGGAAAAGGCGATGGTGTATTGCGTCAGAGTCTGCTCCGTGAGCTGAAAGCCAAGTACAAAGGCTGTGTATGGCAAGATGCCTCTTTCAAGGAATATGGTTTTGGAGCAACCATGGTAATCATAAAATAAAAAGAAAGGGTGAGTCAATTGACTCACCCTTTTATGTTATTGCTCGTTTTCTTCTTCTAAAGTAAACTGGCTACTGCCATCGAAACAGTGTGTACAGATCTGGCATTTAGGAAGGCCGATACTCTCCACCAATGTCTCCAGCTTGCTGAACTTGAGTGAGCTCAGGTGCAGGCGCTTAGCCATCTCATCTACCATGCGGTTATATTCTGGAGAATCAGTCTTGACGTACTTTTCCAGGTTCTTGTTAGGATCACCCTCGAACTCACCAATCAAGCGGCGAGTGAAGAGCTCCAAGTCGCTCTTGGAAGAGGTGAAGTTCACGAACTTACAGCCATAGATCAATGGAGGACAAGCAATACGCATGTGTACCTCCTTGGCACCACACTTGAACAAGTCCTCGGTGTTATCGCGGAGCTGAGTACCACGGACGATAGAGTCATCGCAGAACAGACAGCGCTTACCTGCCAATACATCCTTATTAGGAATCAGCTTCATCTTAGCCACCAGGTTACGCATCTCCTGGTTACTTGGAGTGAATGAACGAGGCCATGTAGGTGTATACTTGGAGATACCACGCTGGTAAGGGACACCATGACCCTCGGCATAACCGATAGCCATACCTACACCAGAATCAGGGATACCACAAGCAAAATCTACCTCAGTCTCATCATCCTTACCCATGGCACGGCCACAAGCGTTACGCACAAGCTCTGCGTTGACACCCTCATAGCAAGAGGTTGGGAAACCATAGTAAACCCACAGGAATGAGCAGATCTGCATCTTCTTGTTTGGCTTACGGAGCTGCTCCATGCCATCTGGACGCAAACGTACAATCTCACCAGGGCCCAGGAACTTCTCGGTCTCATAACCCAAGTTAGGGAATGCGGTAGACTCAGAAGTTACGGCATAAGCGCCATCCTTCTTACCTACCACGATAGGAGTACGACCCCATGCATCGCGAGCGGCAATGATACCATCCTCGGTCAGCAACAGCAAGGTACAAGAGCCCTTCACCTCACGGAAGACGTTCTCAATACCCTCTACGAAATCCTTACCCTTAATGATGAGCAAGCCAATCAATTCTGTAGGATTGATCTTACCAGAGCTGAACTCTGAAAGGTGCATGTTCTCACTCAAAAGCTTCTCTGCCAGAGCCTCCAGGTTATTTACCTTAGCCACTGTGACAATGGCGAAACGGCCCAAGTGAGAGTTCATGAGCAAAGGCTGCGCATCGGTATCACTGATGACACCAATACCAGAATTACCTACGAACTTATTCAGCTCATCCTCAAAGCGAGAACGGAAATAAGCATTTTCAAGACTGTGGATTGAGCGGAAGAAACCCTTCTCCTTGTGAAAAGTAGCCATGCCGGCTCTGCGGGTTCCTAAGTGTGAGTTGTAATCTGTTCCGTAGAACAAATCGGTTTTGCATTCTTGCGTTGAAACGGTACCAAAAAAACCACCCATATTGATTTTTCTTTTTAAAAGTTGCCGCAAAGATAGTGCAATCTCGTTTTTTCTCAAAATATCTGCTCACCCTTAATTTCGCAGCACTATAACATTAAACATATTTTAAGGTCCTGAGCAA
>JAUNHZ010000172.1 GCA_030523705.1 Bacteroidales bacterium | reverse complement strand
AACGACCCCGAGATTACAAATCACGTGCTCTGGCCAACTGAGCTAAAGAGGCGGGCGGGTAAGCAAACTACATCGCGCCGCTACAACCAACTACCTTTGCTGCGATCAAGCCCTGGAGGATTCATCAGGAGCTGGCCGTATAGGACTTACCCATTTTGCGGTTGCAAAAGTAGTACAAAACTTTTATTCCGCCAAATTTTTGGCTTAAAAAAAACTTTCAGCAATCTAATTTCACTTTTTCTCCTATTTATAATAGACAATCACTTTTTTTTCTTACCTTTGTACCCTTAAAGAAAGAGTTTTTACGAAATGGGAAAAGAACAACAGGAACAAATAAGAAATGCCGGTGCATGGATGGGTACTTACATTGGCGTCATGTGGATTGTTTCATTTATTTGCATGGCCAATGTCAGTAGAGTTCCCACACTGTCCGTGCTGGGAGCAGGCATAGCCATCGGATCTGTGATTGCCATTGTCGTGCTCATCTATCAATTCCGTTGGAGAGCTCTAAAAGGCGAACTTTCATTTGGCAAATCATGGTTGTTGGTCATCCAGATTTTCCTTTATGGAAGCATCTTGCTAGCCACGGGAATCATCATCTACATGAAATTCTTTGATCATGGAGCTTTTGGAGCATACTATGAGCAATTAATAGAAAACCCAGAAACGAAACTTTTACTGGATCAGCTATTGGAAAGAAATGGAATTGACAGTGAGGAATTCGTTTCCCAAATTGTAAACATCTCCCCTATTAATTTAGCCATCAATTTCATGGAAAGCAACATACTGATAGGCGCATTTATCTCTTTACCACTTGCGCTTCTGTCCAGAATTAAGCTTGGGCTTTCCATAGAGAAAAACAGATAATAAAAAGAAAATGGATATTTCAGTTATAGTACCCCTCTACAACGAGGATGAATCAATCCCAGAGTTGTATGCATGGATTGACAAAGTCATGCATGCAAACAACTTTACGTATGAAGTCATTTTTGTAAACGACGGAAGCACAGACCACTCCTGGGATGTGATTGAGGAGCTCAAAAAGAACCACGAGGAAGTGAAAGGCATAAAATTCCGCAGAAACTATGGAAAGAGCCCTGCACTTTTCTGTGGATTTGAGCGTGCCCAAGGTGATGTAGTCATTACGATGGATGCAGATTTACAGGATTCTCCAGATGAGATTCCAGAACTGTACCGCATGATTACCCAGGACGGATACGACCTGGTTTCTGGCTACAAAAAGAAAAGATATGACCCACTTTCAAAAACCATCCCAACCAAACTGTTCAATGCCACAGCACGAAAGGTCAGCGGCATCAAAAACCTGCACGACTTTAACTGTGGTCTGAAAGCCTATCGCAAGAATGTAGTCAAGAACATTGAAGTCTATGGAGAAATGCACCGCTACATTCCATATCTGGCAAAGAATGCAGGATTCTCTAAAATTGGAGAGAAAGTAGTACAGCATCAAGCCAGAAAATATGGTTCCACCAAATTTGGATTAGACCGGTTTGTGAATGGCTATCTGGACCTCATCAGCCTTTGGTTCCTGAGCCGCTTTGGCTTAAAGCCTATGCACATATTTGGACTCACCGGTTCACTGATGTTCTTCATTGGCTTTATTGCCATCTTAGTGGTTGGATTCGGCAAACTCTACCAAATGTGGGCCGGTCTTCCTTACAGACTGGTGACCGACAATCCTTATTTCTTCATTGCGCTGACCATGATGATCCTGGGAAGTCAATTCTTCCTGGCCGGATTTGTAGGAGAGCTCATCAGTAGAAATTCACAAGAAAGAAATAAATATCAAATTGAGAAAGAAATATAATCCCATGCTGATGACCAAGAGATTTGCCTATATTGCTGCCTTGCTCTGCCTGTTAGCGAGCTGTGCAGGAATAGATTGTCCGTTAAACAACACGGTGCAATCCCACTGGTCGTTCTACAGCCAAGGCAAACCTATCAGTGTTTCCGACAGTATCTATGTCTTTGCAAAAGTAAACGGTGCAGACTCACTGGTCATCAACCGGCTTTACAATGCGACAGACATGGAGTTTCCACTGAGTTACTACAATGACGTGGATACATTCCGTATTGAATTCCATCAGCCCGACGGAAAGGGAGGTGCTATCGTCATGGCAGAAACCATATTGATTTCCAAGGACAACCTGGAGCATTTCAACTCCCCAGAATGTGGCGTCTGGCATGAGCATAGAGTAAAAGATCTCAGGAGCACAACCCATGTGATAGATAGCATACAAACGGTAAGATTAAAAATCGACACCAATGAGCAAGAGAATTTCCGTATTCATTTTAAGTAGTCTGCTCCTTGCTGTCACCCTGATGGCACAAGAGACTACGGTAAAAAGAGCCATTCAAAACGAAGTGGCCAAGAATGCCGCGCCTTCATTTTTCCAAGGTATGGCACTGACTGTGGAAGTAGGAAGTCCGCTTGTACATGCTCTGGGCAATGATGCCCTGAATGCCGAGGCCGGTTTAAGGCTAAATTTCAAGAACAAGTATTTCCCTATCGCAGAATTAGGCTTTGGCAAATACGATGGCAAGAACAACGACACTGAGATTCACTACCAGACCTCAGCCCCTTACCTGAGAATTGGTGCCGACATCAACATGCTCCGAGACAAGCTACAGGAGAACCGATTGATGGTGGGAGCCCGTTTGGGATACACAAACTACAAGTTCGACGTGGACGGCCCTGAGATGAAAGACCCTATTTGGGGAAATTCAAAGCCATTGGACTACAAGGATATCTCAAGCAACAGGTTGTGGATGGAAATCGTCTTCGGACTAGAATCTGAGATACTCAGGCATTTCCACATGGGATTCTCCATCAGATATCGCTTTAAATTAAACGAGAAACTACCGGATGTGGCAAACCCTTACTACATCCCGGGATTTGGTCATACCGACAATGGGTTCAAGGCCACGTACAACATTTATTTTGACCTTACAAAGAAAGTAAAAATCAAGAATTTAGACTAATATGGGCACAAACAGTCAAAAGAACAACAATTGGAAGTGGAAACTGCCATTTCTCTTGATTCTGATTTTAGGAACCATTTTCATCATCAGAAAACAATCCACCACTCCCTATATCAAAAATAGCGGAATGGTATTTGGAACATTCTATAATATCACCTATCAGAGCGACAAGGACTTACAGGCAGACATTGAGGCTGTGCTGGCCAAAGTGGATCAGTCCCTCTCTCCTTTCAACAAAGAAAGCATCATTACTGCCGTGAACAACAATGAGGACGTTGAGGTTGACGACATGTTCAAGGAAGTTTTCCAAACCGCTATGAGGGTATCAGAAGAAACAGAAGGCGATTTTGACATCACAGTCAGCCCACTTGTCAACCTATGGGGATTTGGATTCAAGCATGAGCTAAGACCAGACAGTGCCAAGGTAGACAGCCTGCTTGAATTTGTGGGTTACAAGAAAGTAAAATTAGTGGGGAAAAAGGTAAAAAAAGAAGACCCAAGAACAATGCTGGACTGCAGTTCCATAGCCAAAGGATACGGGGTAGATGCCGTGGGCCAGTTCCTGGCCAGTAGAGGCATTAGAAACTTCATGGTAGAAATTGGTGGTGAAGTGGTAACCCAAGGCGTTTCAAGCAGAAAAGCACCATGGAGAATTGGCATTAGCAAACCTATAGAAGACTCCACTGCTGTAAATACAGAACTAGAAGATATTGTAGTGCTGGAGAATGAAGGCATGGCTACATCAGGAAACTATAGAAATTTCTACTATAAAGACGGAAAACGCTATGCACACACCATCAATCCGCATTCCGGATATCCTGTAGAACACAGTCTGCTTTCAGCAACCGTAATCAGCAGTAGTTGCACCATTGCCGATGCTTATGCAACCTCATTCATGGTTATGGGATATGAAAAGGCACTTAAGTTCTTGGAGAGCCATAAAGATTTGTCAGTATTCTTCATCTATTCCGATGACCAAGGAAACACGCAAGTCTATTATAGCCCTTCACTGAAAAACAAATTGGTTGGTACAAAATAACACACCGTGAGACAGACATTGGCAGACACCATGATGGAACGGTTGCAAGTCTTACCACTGTTCCAGGGAATGAGCCAGAGCGATATGACCTGGCTCATGGAAAAACTGCGCTTCGACTTTTCCAAAGTAAAAGCCGGAGAGTACATCGTTTGCCAAGATTGTGTTTGCGACAGCCTCATCTTCATTCTGAGTGGAGAAGTGGAAATGGAAGCAAGGAATTCAACAGACACATTCTGCTTCCACGAGAAGATAGCAGTACCCAATGTACTCCAACCAGAGTTCCTTTTCGGTCCTCAGACTAGATACACCAGCAGTTTCAAAGCCACAACAGACACGAATATACTGAAAGTCAGCAAAAGCGAATTCTGGACCCATCTCATCGGATACGAAGTGTTCAGATTGAATTTCCTCAACTTGCTCTCTGCCAGAGCACAAAATGCACAGAAAATAATCTGGGCATCAGGGATAGGAACTCTAGAGCAGCGACTTATCCGGTTTTTCCTCAAGTTCTGCCAAAAGCCAGTTGGTGAAAAGATGCTGAAGATCAAGATGGAAGATTTAGCCGCAGAGATGAGTGAAACCAGAGCCAACATCTCCAAAGTCTTAAATGAGATGCAACAAGCAGGACTCATACGTTTGAAGAGGTCCGCTATAGAAATACCTCGCATGGAATTATTATACCCTCAAATCCGCAAGTAAACTTCAAAAGGACTCTTTGAAGCCGAAGAGTCCT
>JAUNHZ010000014.1:18581-28325 GCA_030523705.1 Bacteroidales bacterium | reverse complement strand
CTTTCATGTTCGTTTCACTTTCGTTTCATGTAGGTTTCACCTATATGGTGAAAGAATGGTGAAACAAACATGAAAGGATGTAAAAATAAACGAAAAAGGAAAAACGGAGGTTCAACGAATGAAGAGCGGGCTCATCATGTAAGTTGTGCTTGTGGAAAATAAAAAAAAAAGGTGTGCCATTAATAAATGACACGCCCTTTTCTTTTTTTGTCATGAGCATTATGCCTTCTTCTCTTGGAAGCGCTTGTGCATATCAACCTTATTCATGTGTCTCATGTTGTTCCTTCTCATCATCTTGTGATTCTGCTGTTTCATTCTTCCTTGGAATTTCTGCTGGCCAAATGCACGCCGGCCTCCGTGGCGCTGGTTCAGGACCTGCTGGGTCTGTTTTACAGTCAAGAACTTGCGGAATTCCTTGAAATACTTTTCCTGAACGTCCACCATCTTGCGCTGACGGTCCCATTTGGCCTTCATCCGTGCCTCAATCTCTGCATCTGTGAGCACCTTGGTAACCTCATCGTGCTTTCTTTCACGCATACCGTTCAGCTCTTTCTGATACTTCTGGTAAAGATCCGTGAACTTGGCAGCGTCTGCATCGTTCAGCATCATACGGTTGGCCATACGCTTAGACTGCATTTGCAGCATCTCTTCCTGATTAACAACCTTCTTACCTTCTTCCTTCTTTTCTTGTGCATTCATGTTTACTACACCGAGTAGCATGAGCGCTAAAACAAATACATTCTTTTTCATTTCCTTTTCAATTTTAGAGTTAGTTCCTTAAATACGTTTCTGCTATTATGACAAAAAAGAACGCCCAAAGTTTAATTGGACGTTCTTAAAGTGTTAATAATTTGCTTTTGTTAACTTAAATAGACTCGTTATGTTAACGGAGTGAGGGCTCCTGTTAACGAATCCATGATAAAGCCGCGTACTGTAATGTCTTTGGGTACCAATGGGTGATTCTTGACCAGATCCACAGTCTCCAGCACGGCATCTTCGGTATTATCAAAGCCGTGGAGCCAGTTTTCCAGGTCAATGCCACAGTGCTTCATCAAAGAGATATGCTCATCGTCTATGCCACGTTCTTTCATCAGGTGAAGCATCTCTGCGCCATCCATGCCTTGCACACCGCATCCGGTATGGCCAATAATCATGATTTCGTTTACACCTAATTCATAGATGGCTACCAATAGGCTGCGTACGGTACTGTCGAAAGGATTGGTTATGGTTCCTCCTGCATTCTTAATGATTTTCACGTCGCCGTTCTTAATGCCTAAGGCTGCTGGGAGTAGCTCTACCAAACGGGTGTCCATACAGGTTACTATGGCTATTTTCTTGTCAGGGTATTTGCTGGTTACATACTTGGCATAAGCCTTGGACTCTACAAACTGCTTGTTGTTGCTTAACAATTCGTCTATCATATCTCTATTTGTTTTTTGCAAAGTTAATTTATTTTTCCGATATTTGCACAAAAATAGGGCGTATTCATGGAAATTCCTCAGATTCAGACAACAGACGATGGAAGTCAGACTCTTTTTGTGCCTTCTTTGGATGAGCATTATCATTCGGTAAAGGGCGCACTCACGGAGTCAATGCATATTTTCATCCGTATGGGGTTGGAGGAGTGTACCAGCCTGGAGCCTCGCGTGCTGGAGATTGGTTTTGGTACGGGACTGAATGCCTGGCTTACTTTCTTGGAATCGGATAAAGGGAGGAAAATCTATTATACAACCTTGGAGAAATATCCATTGCCTAAAGAGTTAATCTTGCAATTGGACTATCCTAAACTACTGTCGCCTGCACAAGCACCGTCGTATCTTCTTATCCATGAGGCAGCTTGGAATGAATGGGTGGAATTGACACCTTCATTCATGCTTCGCAAGATGCAGGTGGATTTTACTACTTGTTCACTCCCTGATGAATACGATGTGATTTACTTTGATGCCTTTGCACCAGAGAAACAGCCGGAGATGTGGTCGCAGGAACTATTCGACCGTTTGTATGCATGCCTTTCACCCGGTGGTATCCTGGTGACCTATTGTGCCAAAGGCGTGGTCCGTAGAATGTTGCAGACATCGGGGTTTGTGGTAGAAAGACTTCCGGGTCCTCCTGGAGGTAAACGAGAGATTTTGCGCGGAAAGAAAATACAATGCAATAAAATATGACAACGAATAAGAATATGTTGGTTTGGGGGCATCTGGGTGCTCTCTTTGTAATTATGGTATGGGGTGAGACTTTTGTCTCTTCCAAGATTCTTCTGAATGCAGGCCTTATGCCGGCCGATATCTTTTTCTATCGGTTCTTGTTGGCTTATCTTTTGATCTGGGTGGTTTCATACAAGCGCCTTTGGACGCGTTCCATCAAGGATGAGCTTACCATGCTTGCCTTGGGTATCATGGGTGGATCTGCCTATTTCTTGACAGAAAATATGGCACTTTTGTATTCCATGGCTTCAAACGTGTCCATTTTAGTTAGTTCCTGCCCGCTGATTACGGCTGTGCTGCTGGCTATCTTTTATAAGAATGAACGCATGAACCGCAAGCAAATCTTTGGTTCTCTTGTGGCTTTTGTGGGAATGGTGCTGGTGGTGCTGAATGGTCAGCTCATCTTGCACTTGAATCCAAAAGGTGATGCCTTGGCATTGGGCGCAGCCCTTACCTGGGGCTTCTATTCCTTGCTCATGAAACGGGTGATGCACCGGTACGACTCTTGGTTTATTACCCGCAAGGTGTTCTTCTATGGCTTGCTTACCATCCTGCCATATTATGCGCTGGTAGAGCCTTTGAAGACCAACTGGGAGATCCTTTCTCGTCTTGAGGTTTTTGGCAATTTGCTCTATCTGGGACTTGTGGCTTCCATGCTCTGCTATGTGCTTTGGAATTGGACGATGTCTAAGTTAGGTGCGGTGAAAGCTACGAATTATCTGTACTTGCAGAGCCTGTGTACCATGCTTTTTGCTTGGCTTATCTTGCATGAGCGTATTACTTGGATGGCTATAGCTGGCGCTGTTATCCTAATTCTGGGTATGGTTCGCGCTGAACGGAAATAACAATTAAAAACTTAATACTATGAAATCAAGATTCTTATGGGGTATACTCGCTGCATCTATGTTCTCTGCGTGCCAGTCGGGAACAGGGGAGAATGCAGTGAAGAGCGATGCTCCTGTTGTAGAGGTAACGGAACATGGCGTGGTGGGCGATGGCACAACCGTGAACACCGACGCATTCAACAAGATTATCCAGGAAGCACCCGAGGGGGCTGTCATTCATGTGCCTGCAGGAAAGTATCTTACAGGCACTATACACCTCAAGAGCCACATGACACTGCAGTTGGATTCACTGGCAGAAATCATTGGTATCTTGGATTTGGATGCCTACGATCATTATAAGCCAACTAAGGATATGACTCGTTATGATACGGGCGAGGGTTCTGTGAATGCTAATCTTACCGGCGATGAGCGCTGGACCAAGGCGCTGGTTTTAGGACAGAACCTGGAGAATGTGACCATTCAGGGTAAAGGCATGTTTGTCGGTCAGCATGTGGTGGATTCACTGGGTGAGGAGTCCATGCGTGGCCCTCACGGTATCTTGATAGCCGAGAGCAAGAATATCCGTCTGGAAGGATTCTCCATCTCACAGGCATCTAACTATGCGGTGCTGGGTTATGAACTGACCGATTCTCAAGTTGATGGTCTTACCATTACCGAAGGATGGGATGGTGTACATATCCGTGGTGGTGAGAATCTGGTAATCCAGAATTGTGATATCAAGACCGGCGACGACTGCATTGCAGGTGGCTATTGGACAAACATGCTCATCAAGGGATGTAAGTTGAATTCCAGCTGTAATGGCATCCGTATGATTGAGCCTAGTACCAACCTCACCATCGAGGAGTGCTGCATCTATGGTCCTGGTGAATACATGCATCGTACCAGTGGCCCAGTGAAGCGCAGTATCTATGGTATTGTGCTGGAGCCAGGAGCTTGGGGCGATGCACCTGGTCACACAGAGAATGTGCTGATTAAGAATGTCACCGTTGATGCCGTATTGAGTCCCGTGGTCTATAGCATGGGTGAAGACAATACCTGCTCTGGTCTTACCATCGATGGCTTGAAGGCAACACACATCACCTTCAACACCACTCCACTGAACCGACAGGAATGTGTACGCATGTGGGACAATATCCAGATTAAGGATTTGTCCATCACCATGAATAAGGAAGACTGATTACATACGGCTTCGCTGGCTCTGTCCGGCACCGGTTCCCTTATATTTGCTGCCTGATACATTGAACTTGTATCGGGCAGTAAACGTTAATGAGCTCATGCGTGTACGCCCTAACTCCAGCATGATGAGCTTGCCACAATACTGAAGGCATGGGTCTGCCTGATACGTGTTGAAGATATTGTCGCCATCCAACTGCAGGGTGAGTCTGTCGTGCAGCAAGGTCTTGATAATGCTGGCTCTGGCGTTCAAGTTGTTCCGGAAATTATAGGCACTCTGCTGGTGGCCCTTGGTCTCCAGCGTCATATCCAGTGAGATGAGCCAGCCATTATTTAGCGCAAAGGTGTTCTGGCTAGAGAAAGTCCAGAATGGCTTGTTCAGTTTCACGGGACCAAAAGGGGAGTCCATGTCTATCCATTGCTTCTCTACAGCTATACCCCAGCGTGGCGACCAGCATCCAAACGTGTGGCTGGCATTGACCGAGGCTGTGACTTTGTTGTATGCAGGTGCATTGTCGTAATATACATAGGTAATTAGATCGTCTTCGCGGAGCAGCTTGCTCAAATAGAAGATGGGATTATCATAATGGTGATATCCCACTTCTGCCTGGAGCCATTTGTAGCTGAAACTGGTAGATATATCGGTGGTCATGGTTGGCACCAACATAGGGTTTCCTGCCTCATAGGCATATCTGCCCAGGTAGCTTACCGAACCTCGCAGCTGACTGTAGCTTGGTCTGCGGATACCCGATGAGTAGCGTACAGCCCATTGCGCATTGCCAATAGGACCAGAGAGTGATACGGTAGGGAATAGGTTGCTATAGTTCTTGCTGGATTCCGTGTTTCTCACATGATTCTGGTAGTAGTCCGAGTTGATGTTCTCATAGCGTAATCCGGCCTGTAGGTGTACCTTTCCGAAACTCGCTGAATATTCTGCAAACACGGAGTAGGCACGCTCATAGAGCTCCGTATAGTTGCTCTCCATGATTTGCTGAGGGTTGCGAAAATCATTCTGTTGGTCGCTATACGTAAATTCAGCACCGGCAGAGAATCCCCAGTTCGTGGAAGCAATGAATTTCGATGCTGCTAAGCGGTTCTTGGTATTGGTCAGTGATTCTATCAAGCCATCTTCTGTAGTCCCCTCAGCATCCTCGTAATGCTCCTGGATAATCTGGTTCCTGTCTCTTTCCCGGATGAACAGGTCCGTGTTCCAGTCAATGCTTACATTTCCTATCTTGCCTAAGTAATAGGCATTCAGGCTGTGGCGGTGTTCTGGGAAGGTCACGCGGTTGTTGTCCTCCGTCATGTCAAAGAACTGGTCGTTCAGATACTGAATGGAATTCATATAGCCTTTCCACTGCGCTTTGCCGCGTGTCATACCATCGTAGCGCACACCAATGGCTTGATCCGGGTTGAAGGTATAGTTCACAGAGAGTCTGCCGCTTACTGCCTCATTCGGACTGTTTCCCTTAGTGTACTGATCCTGCACCCATTTCATGTCCCCCTTATAAAGGTAGATAGGGTCATTGCTCTCTTCGCGGGTGTTGATACGATGAAGGTCCAGCATACCAGAGACATCCAATCCTCCCTTACGGTAATTCCCGTCGAACTGGTTCAGTGCACTGAATTTCTTCATGTTGTACCGTACGTAGGCACGGTCGGAGAACGCAAATCCCTCGCCTGTGGCTTTCTTGGTCTTGATGCGAATGACTGCAGGAATCTGAGCATCATAGCGAGCTCCCGGATTGGTAATCACCTCAATGGCCTGCACTTGGTCTGCCGTAATCTGCGCTAGCTCCTCGCTATCTCTCAACTTTCTGCTGTTGATGTAGATTTCTGGTGCGCCACGACCTATCACATTGACCGCCTCATTATGTACGGTGACATTAGGGATTTTTCCTAAAAGCTGAATCAAGGTACCTGAACGCTCTAACACAGAACCTTGGATCTGCGTGACAAACGCATCTCCTTTTATCTGGGTATGAGGCAGTGTTCCTCTTACGGTAAGTTCTTGCAGCATTTGGGTGTCATCGGCTAAGACAATGGTTTTATTCTTCCATCCCGCTACAGGCAAGTACTGTGTGGTATATCCAATGGCAGAGATACGTACTACTTTTCCTTGAGGGGTTGTTTTCACGGAGAATTTTCCATTCTCGTCAGAGACAGTACCTTGCAAAAAGGTAGAATCTGGGAGAGCTAGTATTACGATATTAGCATAGCCCACAGGCTCTTGCTTGCTATTAATCAAACTGCCTTCCAATTGCTGTGCAAATATGGTAAAAGGAAACAAAATCAGGCACAGTGTGGCTAATATGTGTTTGTGATTCATTATCATATTATTTTCTCTTATACAAATATCTCGCAAAGATAGGACTATTTTATAAAAATGTGCGTATATTTGCATATAAAATTTTAGGAAACCATGAAAAAGAAATTGTTGGCATTAGTAGGTGGACTGCTCATCGGTCAGACCTTGTTTGCGCAAGAGCCTATCGTTTTAAAGGTTCCTGCACAGAACATTGAAAAAAATGTAGAAGAGAGGATTACCATGCGTGGTGATGAGAAAATCATTTCAGGTGTTACAGAGCCAACCATCTCTGTGTATCTGCCATCCGAGGCTAAGAATACGGGAACAGCTGTTATCCTATGTTCTGGTGGTGCCATGCGCTTTCACTCTTGGACAAACGATGTAGAGCGAATGGCTCAGTTCCTGAACGAAAGGGGTATTGCGGCTATTGGCTTGAAATATCGCCTGAATAATTCCAATCCTTCGCAGGTTACCATGGGTGCCATTCCGGATATGGTAGATGTAACCGGTTTCCAGAAATTTGCAAAAGCTAATGCTAACCCTATGCCAAGCGTAGAGGGCGACAAGGCGAATATGAATGCTATTCTTGATGCAAGAGAAGCCATAAAGTTAGTGCGTGCTCATGCGGCAGAGTGGAACATTAATCCAGATAAAGTGGGATTCTTAGGTTTCTCTGCAGGTGGTGGCGTGGCTGTAGGAGCTACCGTTTTAGCGCAGGCTGGTGAGATGCCAAATTTCTTGGTAAGCGTCTACGGCCCTTCTTTTATCGATGTAGAGGTACCTGCTAATGCGCCTGATTTGCTGATTCTTACCCGTGCAGAGCATCCAAACGTAGCTGCCGGTCTGCTGCAGTTGTTCCTAGAATGGAAGAAGGCGGGCAAGAATGCTGAGCTGCACATGTATGGCGATGGAAAGGGCCCTTTTGCATTGGCCGACAGAAAGGGTAAAAATACGACTGATACATGGTCCGATGATTTGATGAGCTGGCTGGAAGCTAAGGGTTATGTGCCTCAGACCTCCAATTATGTGCAGGTAGAGGATGGCGGAAGCGGTCCGTATAAGGCTGTGGTAGACCGTAGCGCTGAGGCTCCTGATTACACTTTGTATCATCCTGCAAATATGGCGTATGCCGTGAGCAAGGAAGGTCCGCTGCCATTGGTGCTGTTTGCTAATGGTGGTTGTTCATTCACTTCCAAGCATTTCGAGAAATACCTAACAGAGATTGCCTCTCATGGTTATATGGTAGCTGCCGTAGGTTCTTATGATGAGCTGACCGATGAGCAGATCAAGCGTCTGGGCATGACGGATACGGAATATATGGTGCATGCCATTGATGTGATGGAGAAGCTGAATGCAGACCCTCAGAGTGCTTTCTATCAGCAGGTGAACGTAAAGCAGATTGTGGCTATGGGCCAGAGCTGTGGCGGTGGTCAGAGCCTTTCTGGTTCAGTGGATCCAAGAGTCACGCTGACTGTGGCTTTGAATAGTGGCTTCTCTCGCCTGAAACCTCCATTCCCAGTAGAGGAACCTGGTATCAACCGCCCAGCTGAAGGTCCAAAGGGTGGCTTTGCCAAGAAGGTTTCCGAAGGTGGATTATACGGTAAGGAATTTGGTGGTACCATGACACATGCCGACTTGGTCAAGCTGCATGCTCCTGTTGCTTACCTGATTGGTGGCCCTGATGACGTGGCTTATCCAAATGCCAATCAGAATTTTGAGTTGATTAACCATGTACCTGTGGTATTGTGTAACTTGCCTGTAGGTCATATGGCTACCTACGACCAGCATCACGGTGGTGCTTTTGCAGAGATTACACTCAAGTGGCTGGATTGGCACATGAAGGGCAAGCAGGAGCAGAGCCGTTTCTTTATGGATGAACAGTTCCAGAAAGAGAAATATCCACAGTGGACCGTACAGCGTAAGAACTGGAAATAACTCTTACTTGCAAGAGAGCAAGTCTGCCTTATGTACTAACCAACTCAGGGGGTGGGTCATGGCCTCTTTCACATCGCTAGGCCATTCATCCACTTCCAGGTCTTGGGTATAAGGGCCCATATGCCATCGTATGGCGTGCTTCTCATCACCCGTCAGGGTGAGTCCGTGTTCTTCTATCCATTGGACGGAGAGTCGGCCGTGCAGTTTCCCTAAGGTACGGCGTAGGCGTGTGAATTTCCCATCGTCTTTCAGGCGGTACAAGCCTATCTTGCAGACATCGTGGAGCAAGGTGCAGAGAATAATGCTGTCCACTGGCCAGTAGTTGGCTAAATCCGGACGATTCTCCAGATTCTCCTGACGCAGTTTCATGGCTATGTCAAATGCCTTCAGGGAATGATAGAGCAGTCCTCCTGTGAATGCGTCATGGTTATGTGCCGATGCTGGTGCTTGATAGAAATCAGTCTCCTCCAGCCATTCCAATAGCCCATCTACGCCCTCTCTGCGGGTAGAGCGGATAAGTTCTAAAAAACGTTCTTTATCATCCATAGTGCAAAGATAAGAAGGTGGGGTTTTCAACTAATTTCCTAAAGGAGTTTAGTCCTCCTTTAGAAAATTCTCCAGTTTGTCCATGAACTTTCCCCAGGTGCGCTTTAGGGTTTCTTTTTTGATTTCCACTGGGTCTGTGTAATCTTCCTCTTCCTCCTCCTCTTCCTCTGGTTGGTTAATAGGTTCCTCTATGGTAGGTCCCTCTTGGTCGGGCTCAGGAATTTCATCCACGTTGGGGCTGAGATTTATGACTACGGCCTCTTCGGACTTGGTCTTGTAGTATTTTTCTCGGAGTGCCTGGATGCGTGCAGCACGGGCAGGGGAGAGTTCCTCTGCAGGTTCTGGCTCTTCTTCTTCATCATCGTCAAATCCAGAGGCTATTACGCTGACTTTCACTTCCTGGCCAAGGGTATCATCGTGGTAAAGACCCCAGTTTACATCTACCTCACCATCGTCTAAGTCGTTCATGAACTCCGTTACGTAATCCAGTTCCTTAGTCAGCAGCGGAGCCTCATCACCTTGATAGATAATGTAAAGGATACGTTTGGCCTTGCGGATATCAATGTTGTTCATGAGTGGAGATTTCAGCGCATTCATAAGCGCCTTCTCCACACGATGCTCACCGCTGGCCTTACCCTCGGTAATGATGGCAGAACCACCATCGGCTGTTACTGTCTTCACGTCTTCGAAGTCTCGGTTCACAATACCCTTTCGGGTGATGACCTCGGCCACA
>JAUNHZ010000014.1:3231-18571 GCA_030523705.1 Bacteroidales bacterium | reverse complement strand
GTCAGCACCTCATCAGCTTTTTGGAAGGCATTTTCCAGGGTATAATCCGAATAGATATCGCGAAGTGTCTCGTTGTTTACCACCAGCAAGGCATCCACACACTTGCGCATCTCTGCCACGCCTTCCAAAGCCTTGTTGATTTTATGTTTCTGCTCAAAAAGGAACGGAAGGGTAACCACACCGATGGTTAGCAGACCTTTTTCCTTGGCTGCTTTTGCAATGATTGGACCAGCACCGGTTCCGGTACCACCACCCATTCCGGCAGTCACGAAAACCATCTGAGTATTATCTGAGAAAATACGGTTAATCTGATCTAAATCTTCATTGGCATAGCTCTTTCCCTTTTCAGGGTCACCACCGGCTCCCAAACCTGGGCCTAGCTGCAGCTTGACAGGCACGGCATTAGACTCCAATGCCTGGCTATCCGTATTACAAATGGCAAAGGACACATTGTAGATACCCTGCCTGTACATGTTCTCTACGGCATTTCCGCCGCCACCGCCTACACCAATAACTTTAATGATGTTAATAGTCTGGTCCTTAACCGGTTCAAATCCCTCAAAAGTGATTTCCTCATCAATAATCTCCATGCTGTGTGTTTCTTGATTGTTCAAAGGTAATGTGATTCTCTGGCTACAAAATTAGAGCATCCCAAATCTAAAAACAAATAAAATGCCATGAAGTTTTCAACAAGTTTTCAACAGTGGTTCATAGAGTAATATGTCATGGTGTCATGAAACGTAGTGGAAGAAAAAACTCCCTCAGTCGTGAAACTGAGGGAGCCCCTTATTTTTATTTTCCTTTTAGAATGTTCTCAACCACTTTTCAAGCTCAGCGGTCCACTCTCTCTTGTAGTAGAAGTCGTCGCTGAAACCCCAGCCGTGTGCACCCGATGGGTAAACGTGCAAGGTAGCCATGGTCTTGAATGAACGGAGGGCCTTAAAATAGGCGATGCTGTTCTCAAACGGATCCAGGAAATCGTCGGCACTGCAGGCCAGGAATGCTGGAGGAGTATCCTTGGTCACATGGTTCATGACGGTGTACTTGTCTATGGTCTCCTGACTGGCATTCTTGCCGAACATGGTCTCATTCATCATAGGGTTCATGGCGGTGAAGCAGTAGAGCAATACCTGGAAGTCTGGACGGTTCTCCGGTCCTGTGTAGTTCACTGCAGCCTGGATAGCCAAGTTTCCACCAGCAGAGCATCCCATTACACCAATGCCGTTAGGGTTTGCACCCCATTCCTTGGCACGGGTACGCATGATTTTTACTGCCTCGAGTACGTCGCTCATGGTGGTTTCAAAATGTCCGTTTGGCAAGCGGTATTTCAAGACAGCCAAAGTTACACCCTGATGGTTGAAATACTTAGCCATGGAATGACCTTCCTTCTCAATGGCCAGGTTCCTGTAGGCTCCACCTGGGCAGGCAATGATAATCTTACCAGTAGGCTTCTCCGCAGGATAGACGGTAAGGGTAGGCTTGGACACGTTGTTTACATGGGTAGGGTCTGGAATAACCTCAGGACCTGTTACACCATTATCGTTTGGTGCACCATTTGGCCATAGTTCAATCACGATAGGCTGAGGGCCAGCAGCCTGCTGTCTGTTGGCATTTCGGCCCTGCTGTTGTGCAAAGCTTGCAAGAGGCAATGCCAGCGCAAGCGCAAGTGTAAAAATAGTTTTTTTCATAGTTGTAAATGAATGATTCAATTTTCTTTTGCCAAAAGTAAGGATTTATAATTAGATGAGCAAGAGTTGTCATTTTTTAAGATTGAAATGATAATTATAGCGTCATTTTTAATAATTTTGTGGGCAAATTGAGAGCCAATGAGACAAATCTTGGATTTTATAACCCGATGGTTAGCGGTAATCGTATTGGTGGTGGCTTCTGTTGCTTTAGTGGAACCTGCCTCTTTTTCATGGATAAAGCCTGCGTATATCAATACCATGCTGGGCTTGGTTATGTTTGGCATGGGTATGACCATAGAACTGAGCGAGTTTAAGATTGTATTCACTCGCCCTAAGGACGTCATCATCGGTTGTATGGCGCAGTTTACCATCATGCCACTGATAGCCTGGGCGCTTACGCAGCTGTTCCAGTTGCCGCAAGAGTTAGCTATAGGTGTCATCCTGGTGGGGGCTTGTCCGGGTGGTACGGCATCGAATGTCATTACGTACCTGGCTGGGGGCGACTTGGCGCTCAGTGTGGGCATGACGGGCGTGAGCACCATTCTGGCTCCTTTCATGACCCCTTTCATTACGTGGCTGCTGGCAGGAACTATGGTAGACGTGAGCATTACCAATATGATGATCAGCATTATGCAAGTGGTCATCCTACCTATAGTGCTGGGTTTGCTCATCAAGCATTATTTCCCGCAGTTTACCAAGCGCTTGTCTGTAGGCCTGCCTGCTTTCTCTTCCATCATCATTACATTGATTATTGCGTGCATCGTATCTGTTAATTCCGTGCAGTTGCAGGCTGTAGGATTCCTGGTGCTGGTGGTTGTGGCTTTGCATAACCTTTCTGGTTTTGCGTTAGGCTATCTGCTGGGTAAGCTCTTGAAACTTCCGCACAACAAGCGTACGGCCATTAGTATTGAAGTGGGTATGCAGAACTCGGGTTTGGCTTGCTCTTTGGCACAGCAGCATTTTGCTGCTTTACAGGCGGCAACAGTTCCTGGTGCCATATTCAGCGTATGGCATAACTTGGCAGGAACCTTGGTGGCTAAATTGTATCAGCGTCTTTAGAGCTGTATCACAAATGTCTGCACGCTGTGTGGATGTAGGCTGACCTGCAGGGTCTTTCCTATGGCTTTCACGGTGGCTGGCTGCAAGTTCTCCTTTTCAGTGGTGGTGTATTGCGTTATTCTCTTTGGCTTGGCCGTAAGTGCATACGTATAGGATACCGGTGTATCTTCATTATTCAGTACTGCGACAACTAGCTCTTTCCCATTAGGGGAGATGGCTGCAAGGGTCTGATCCTGTGCTACTTCCAATAGGGTGTAGCCCTGCTTGATGAAGCGGGTGATTTGCTGCCGTACGTAGTAATTTTTGTTGCGCTCAAATACCTGACTGCTGAAATTTCCAGTAACCGTACACCATTGGTCGCCTTTCTCCTCTACATATTGCCAGTCGCACCACACGGTTGGCTGAAGGTAGCGCATGTCGTCGAACAGGCGCTGGAGGAGTTTCAGGTTTCCGGAGATGCCCTTGCCGCCACTGCCGCTCTCACTCTGCCACAGGCGCAGTCCCTTAGCGATGGCCTTGTCGTGCAGGAGCATGCGTTCCTGGTTGGTAGCTGAATAGGTGTGCGTGTTCCACTGGCCGATGAGTGGGAAGGCCTCGTCGTATCCGGCAAAGACCTGCAGGGAATGAGCCGTAGAGGTCTCGTCGCTGGCTGCTAATACGGTAGAGAGGCCACTGGCCTTCAGCAGGGGGTAGATTTCCTTCAGGACGGCCACCTGTGACTCCGTGTCAAAATGGCAACCTTCCTGTGAACCGTTCTGGTACCAGTAGTCGGAATGGGACTCGTTGAATGGCTCCAAGGTGTAGAACTCCACGCCATAAGCCTCCTTGAAATGCACGCAGACATCCACCAGGTAGCGGGCAAAGTCGGCATAACACTCCGGCTTGAGATTATCGGCATTCTTATCGGCAGCACCAGCCACACAGCCGCTCTTGGTCATATACCAAGGCGCGGAGTTACTGAACGCCTCGAAGATGGCATCGGGTCTTTTCTCCTTGATTTTCAGTAATATCTTTACCTGAGCCGCATCGGCGTCCCAGTCGTAGGGGTCGTCAGGGTACTGCTTGAACCCCGGCATCTCTGCACGGATTCCCTTACCCTTTCCCATGTGGTGAGGCTCACAGTTCCGGTTCTTTGGGTCATCTCCACCGCCAATGTTATATCGAAAGACATTGTAGTTCAATCCTTCGGGAGAAACCAGCCAGTCCACCAACTGGTCTATATGCGCATCGGTCCAGCTACCCGTCATGTGTGCCCACCAGCAGAGTGATACGCCCCATCCTTCAACAGGCTGTGCCTTTTTGTGAATATCCAACGTAATAGGCTGAGCATGCAAACCCAGTCCCACGAGTAAGAGAACAGTAAGAAAAATCGGTTTTAGTTTCATGTTTATTCTTATTTTTCACAAAGATAGAAAGTTTTCCTCATTTTTAGCTATATTTGCGCTAACAAAACACAATACAAATATGGAAAGCAAGAAATTTATCAATGCTGCAGATTTGCAGTGGGAGACTTTTGGCCCAGGAATTGTAGTGGATACCTTCTCACCTATGCGTGAGGACTTTTTGAAATAGTTAGATGGATACGCTGCTCATAACTGGAGCCCAAGGATTCTTGGGTTGCCGACTAGCTCGCTATTATGCCCGCACGTGGAAGGTGGTGGCCGTAGGACATAAGGAGATGGATATCACATCAAAAACCTCTGTCTCCCAAGTCTTTGAAACCTATCAGCCTAAGGTGGTGGTGCACTGTGCTGCCATTTCCAATACCGGCTATAGCCAGGAACACCCCGATGAATCCTGGCAAGTGAACGTCATGGGTTCCGTTCATGTAGCTTTGGCCTGCAAGGAAATAGGGTGTAAACTGGTGTATATGAGCAGTGATCAGGTCTATAATGGTAACTTGGAGGACTTTCTGCTACCAGAATCTATTCTTGTCCAGCCCGTGTCCGTGTATGGGAAACACAAGCTTGAGGCAGAGCGAAGAGTGGCAGAGATTCTTCCAGATGCCGTAGGACTTCGCCTGACTTGGATGTATGATTTCCCAGATTCCCCACTGAAGAATACCGGTATTCTGTTGAATCTTAAAAATACGTATGAACAAGGTCGGACCTTGAAGGCATCACTGAAAGAGCACCGGGCTGTGACCTATGTGTGGGAGGTGGTGAAAAACATGGAAAAGACCTTTACGTTGTCTGGTGGTGTCTATAACTATGGCTCAGAGAATACCTTGACCAGCTATGAAACCTACTTGCAGTTAGCACGTCATATAAATTTGCCAGAACCCGAGCAGTGGATTCTGGCAGATAAAGAATTCCGTAGAAATTTGAGTATGGACATCAGTAAGATACGGGGAAATGGAATTTTATTCCCTGATTCTACTGAACCGGTCCAGCCTTTTTCCCTTTGATAATCAAGTAGTAGGAGATGGCTGCTCCTATGGCCACGGCTATTAAGCTGGCTTCGGCTCCGAATACACCACCCGTAATGAGGTCTGGACCTTTTATGACGGGCTCAATCAAAGAATCGCCACTTTCTGTGCCGGAAACCATGAAACCAAAGATATTACCTTGGGTGAAGTTCCATGCCCAGTGAATGCCAATAGGCAACCAAAGGGTATTGGTATATTTGTAGGCTGCAGCCAGCATTAACCCGGCTTCAATGGCTATGGCTATAGAACTCCAGAGTGTGCCTTGGAAGTAATGCATGAAACCAAAAAGCAGGGCTGAAATCACATAGGCCACAACAGTGCCTAACTGTTTGTCAACCATACGGAAGAGCACACCTCTGAATATGATTTCCTCGGCGGTAGCTACCATGAGGAAGAAGATGAGCATAAGGAACATGTCCATATTGAGCGCATGCCACTGACCTACGCGGTAGGAGCCAATAACCAGCATGATGGCTACAATGATGCAGAAATAGCCAAAGCCAATCCCCAATCCTAATCCTGTGTCTGGGACTAATCGTTTAAGACTTAGGTCCGAAGGCCATTTCTTTTCCACCAATCGGCGGATAACAGCATAGCAACCTAAAAGTAATACTGTGAATACGATAGGCAGGCAGCATCTTATAGGGGCAGAGAGCTGATCAAACTCTCCCCATACACCCTGCCCTAACGCATAGATTACGGCAAAGAGGGAAAAGCCGAGTAACAGCTTGACCACCCACCATAGAACTTTTCCTACTCTCTTGATTTCAATCATGGTCATTACTTATAAAATCTGTTTACTTTCTCCAGTTTTCAAACTCACTTTCTTTTTGGTGCCATTCACCAGGATAGTGGTGCTGCCGGAAGTTCGTGCAGTTACTTTCAGGGCAGTAACCTTTCCGTTCTTCCAAGTCAGGTCCACCACAAACCCACCACGGGCGCAAAGACCGCTAAATGTACCGTTGCTCCATTCTTTTGGTAAGGCAGGAAGCAGACGGATTTCGGTCATGGACGACTGCATGAGCATTTCTGCCACACCGGCACAACCACCAAAATTACCATCAATCTGGAATGGTGAGTGTGCATCCAGCAGGTTAGGGTAAGTTCCACCACCACGCCGAGCATCAGGTCCTTTGTAATTATCAGGTGTCACCAGCTTGAGCAGACGTCGATAGATGCCATAGGCATTCTTGGAGTCTTTCAGTCTGGCAAACAGGTTCACGCGCCAGCCTGTACTCCATCCGGTGGTGTTGTCGCCCTTGATTTCCAGCGTCTTGGCGCAAGCCTTGAGCAGGGCAGCCACGCTTGGATTGTTCTTGCTCAGCGCGTTGTCTAAGATCTGATGGCCCGGATACAAGCCGAACAGGTGAGACTGGTGGCGGTGCTGAGGATCCAGGTCCTCCCAGTCGTAGTACCATTCCTGCAGGTTTCCTTTCTTTCCTATCTTATACGGATGCATCTTGGCCAATGCCTTGTCAATCTGCTTGATATAATCTGCGTCGATGCCCAGTGCCTGTGCAGCTTTCTTGGTGTCCAGCAGGCACTCGCGTGCCATGGCCAAATCTGCCGTACCGCCATATAAGGTACCGCTGGAGAAGCCGTCCGGTGTCTTGTACATGTTCTCCGGAGAGGTACAAGGCGAGGTGATCAGTTCTCCATTCTTCTCAATGAACCAGTTCAGGCAGAAGTCGGCCGCACCCTTGAGGGCTGGATAAGCTTGCTGTAAAAATGCTTTATCTAACGTAAAGCTGTAGTGCTCCCACAGGTGAGTAGCTACCCACGCGCCACCCATGGTCCAGTTGGCCCAGGAAGGGTCTCCCACTTTATCGCCTACAGGATTGGTAATAGCCCAGATATCTGTGTTCTGTCCCAGGCACCAACCCTTGTCTACGGCATAGAATGATTTAGCAGTCTGTTCTCCAGAAACAGGCAGTTTCTGCACAAAGCCCAGCATAGAGGCATGCATCTCAGGCAAGTTTGTAGTTTCTGCCGCCCAATAGTTCTCCTCTAAGTTGATGTTGCTGGTATAGTTGCTGCTCCAAGGTGGAAGCATGCTCTCATTCCACAAGCCCTGCAGGTTGGCAGGCACGTTAGGCGTACGAGAACTGCTGATGAGCAGGTAACGGCCATACTGGAAATAGAGTTCCTCCAGGTCCGGGTTCTTCTGCTTCTCATCCGTGTACAGTTTAAGTTGCTCACTGGTAGGCAGGGCCGCAATCTCAGGTGCCGTAGCGCCCAAGTCTAGAGACACACGGTTGAAATAGGTCTGATAGTCAGCTATATGCGCCTTAAGCAACTGGTCGTAGCTCTTTCCCGCTGCAGCCTTGATGCGCTTGGCTACCAGCTCGCGGTAGTTCCTTCCCTCTTTCACAGGGTCCTTGTGCGCGCCGTTGAAGCTGGTCACGTTGCTGACCACCAGCAGCACCTCTGTGCAGTCCTTCACCTCCAGCGCTCTGCCGTTCTGGCTGCCTTGTACCTGTCCGTCGGCAGGAATGGCTTTCAGGACCGTCTTGAAGTGAATGCCACGGTCCGGGTCATAGAAGAACTTCTGGTTCTTCTCTCCGTAATAGGTAGGATAAGACAAGTAAGCGGCAAAACCCTCGTTGGAGAGGGTCTGGGTGTCATCGGTCTTGATGACGCCAGGCAGCTGGCAGTTCAGGGAGAGACGCAGGTTCAGCGCCCCCTTCTTGTCTGCTTTCAGGCGGATGATGATGGCAGAATCGGGAGCAGAGACGAAATAGTCGCGCTCATACCTCACCCCATCCTGCGTATAGGAGATGTGCGAAGTGGCATTGGAGATGTCCAGCACACGCTGGTAGCCCGCCGTCTCCGCATCGGCATTCTTGCTCAGGTTGGTGATGGTCAGCTCACCTAATGGCTGGTAGTTCTCGGAGTAGTGGCCCTGGCAAGCCTTCTGTGCCTCATTGGCATCCTTATAGTTCTCCTGGTCCAGGAAACCACGGATCTTGGAGATAGCCTTCCATGCATCGGGCGTATAGACACCCTTCTCAGGCTCTCCGGTCCAGAGTGTGATGTCATTCAGCGAAATCTTGTCTTCTTTCACGCCACCATACACAATGGCACCTAAATTACCGTTTCCAAGTACAAACGATTCCTCAAAAAAGGTAGCCGGCTTGTTCTCATGCAAGCAGAGTGTCTGTTGTGCCTGTACGTTCACGGCAGCAGCCATGAGCAGGGCTGTCATTAGGATAGAGTGCTTCATAGTCAGTAGATTTTTATTCTTATGTCTGCAAATATAACCTTTTATACGCGTATAGAAAACATTTCAGCCCATTTTTCTGAAAGAACAAGCGACTATTGAACAGGATTTCCCGTCAATAGTCGCTTGAAATTATGTAATAACGTAAATTTTAGCGGATAAAATGCATAGGTGTCCAAGCCTCGCGCTCCGGAGTCTCCGTGGTGTCCTCACCATGGATCTTCTTCAGCAGCCAGGCCATGTTGTTAGCCAGGGTGCGCATGGTCTGCATGCCCTCTACGTCCTGCTCTGCCTGACCTTCCTCGCGGCCATAGGCAATGTTCCAGTACTGTGAGGTCACGATAGGCATGTTCACCATCTGGAAAGGCATCTGCAGGGTCTGGAACGCTGCAGTGGCACCACCGCGGCGGCATACGCACACTACGGCTGCAGGCTTGTTCTGATAGCTGGCACCACCAGAGTACAGCATGCGCTGCTGGATGGCTAAGAGCTGGCCGGAAGGCTGGCCCCAGTAGACTGGAGAGCCCAGGACGATGGCATCGCAGGATTCCATCTTCTCATTCACGGTGTTACAGATATCGTCGTCGAATACGCACCGGCGGTTGCCGTTCTCCTTACACTTTCCACAGGCAATACATCCTCTTACAGGTTTATTTCCTACCCATACAATCTCACTGTCAATGCCGTGTTTTGCCAGCTGCTGAGAAATTTCCACTAAAGCTACATTGGTATTACCCTGTCTTCTAGGGCTACCGTTCAAAAGCAATACTTTCATTTTTCCTAATCATTATTACCATGCAAAGGTAGGCATTTTTGACTGATTTCAAAACTTTTTTTGCTATATTTGCAGCAGCAACTTTAATAACACATCAAAATGAGAAAGACATTATTTATGGCCGTTATGGGTTTCCTTGCTGCTGCATGCGCACCAGAAGCCACAAAGACGGAGTTCGTGAAAGGGGAGCCTCTGGAGGAGGGAACCTACACCGTGACTGAGATTGCAGAGCAGGTGTATCATTTAGAGGATTGTAATTCTGCTAACCCTAAGGGTACGGTGCTGAATGATTCCGGACAGGTTGTAAGTTTCAACAACTGCTCCGACATGTATCTGATTGTAGGCAAGAAGGAAGCTCTGCTTATAGACCTTTCCAATGAGATCCGTTGGGCAGAGAATGGTGTAGAGTCTTTGCAGAAGGTGGTAGCAGACCGCATAGGTGAACTCCCGTTAACCATTACCTGCACTCATAACCACGGTGACCATCTGGGCATGCTCCCTGCATTTGTGAATAACCCAGACGTGAAGTTCGTGATGCCAAAGGTGGATTTCCAGGATCGCCAGGATATGTTCCCAGCTTCACAGCTCAGTCTTTATGATGAAGGATTTGCTTTCGATTTAGGCGGAAAAGTGGTTAAGACCGTAATGGTACCAGGTCATACACATGGCAGTATAGTCTTCTCTTTGGAGGGTGAGAACATGCTGTTTACCGGCGATGCCATAGGCTCTGGCTCTGGTGTGTGGATTTTCAGCCAGGAGGGTTTGACCGAGTATTGTGGTGGTATCTTGCACCTGATGCAATGGATAGACAATCCAGACAATGGAATAGATAAGGACAAATTGGTCATCTACGGTGGACATTATCACCAGCGCAGCGCGTTGGAACTGGAGGACAGCGAGGAGTTAGGCTGGTCTTACTTGGAAGATATGGATGAGCTTATTGGCCAGATGAAGGAAGGAACTGCCGAGGCTACCCCTTCTGGTCAGCGCATGCTGGACACCAATTTCCACTACGGCTATGCTACCGTGACCATGAATAAGGATGCTTATGAAGCATTCAAAGCTGCTTTCTAAGCAGAAATATATAAAAGAAAAAGCCACCGTCGCAAAACGCGACGGTGGCTTTTTGTATGTAGGAATGTGTGAAATTACAATTCCATGTTTGGTTTGCAAACATCGTGTCCCTGAACGCTGACAGCCTTAGCCTGTACGAATGGAGCGGTAGCGCGGATATCCTCTACGCTTGCACCAAACTTCACGGTGTATTTTCCTGCTGCAGTCTCCCAGCTCTGAGTAGCCTCATTGTAAGAAGCCAGGTCATAAGCAGTTACGTTCATGGTCAAAGTCTGGCTCTCACCTGGCTTCAACTCCTTAGTCTTAGCAAATGCCTTGAGCTCCTGTGCAGGCTTCTCCAAGCCACCTGCAGGTGCAGCAACGTACAACTGAACAGCTTCCTTACCAGCTACAGAACCCGTGTTAGTAACGGTGATAGTAGCGGTGAAACCATCCTTACCAGCCTTAACCACTGGCTTGCTGTAAGAGAAGGTAGTATAGCTCATACCAAAACCGAATGGATAAGAAACTTCCTTACCAGCGGTGTTGAAGTAACGGTAACCTACATTGATACCCTCTGAATGCAAGGTGTAGTCTGTATTCTTGATAGGCTGTGGGTTTCTGCGGTTTACTGGAGCAGGAGGCAATACGTTTGGATAGTTCTGTGAAGAAGGAACGTCAGCCAGAGCGATAGGCCAAGTCATGGTCAGCTTACCAGAAGGGTTAGCCTTACCAGTCAGTACGTCGGCTACAGAGTTACCACCTTCCTGACCTGGCTGCCATGCCAACAGGATAGCGTCTGGGATACCCTTCCAAGAAGCAGTCTCCAATACATTACCCATATTCAGGATAACTACAACCTTCTTGCCCTGGAAGTGGAATGCTTGGCATACATCCAGGATCAACTGGCGCTCAATGTCAGTCAGGTTGAAGTCGTTCAGTTCCTTACGGTCAGAACCCTCACCAGCCTGACGGCCTAAGGTGATGAATGCTACGTCAGCCTCTTTTGCTTCCTTGTCAATCAGGTTACGGCTCACTTCCATCTCTGGGAGAACAGCCTTACCCCAGCCACGGCCAGTACCGTTTGCGGCAACCTTAGCCTCCTCGTAAGCCTTATACTTCAAGTACAGGTTCTTGGTGGTCTCAGTTACCTGGATACCTGCGTTAGTCAGACCCTGCATCAAGTCGATGGTGTAAGCCTTGTTCACGTCACCAGAACCAGTACCACCAGCAATGAAGTCGTATGAAGTCAGACCAAATACGGCAGCCTTCTTCACGTTCTGCAATGGCAGGGTGTTAGCATCATTCTTCAGCAATACCATACCCTCGGTAGCAGCCTGGCGGGTAACAGCAGCGTGAGCCTTCAAGTCAGGCTTGTTAGAATATTTGTAACCCTTGAAGCGAGGAGTCTGAACGATGAACTGCAACATGCGCTTTACGTTACGGTCCAAGTCGGCCATTGGGATAGTACCATCCTTTACACCAGCAATGATGCGGTTGATCTCAGTCTGGTTACCTGGCTCCATCAAATCGTTACCAGCAATGACAGCCTTAACGGTACCTTCCTTAGCACCCCAGTCGGTCATAACGATACCCTGGAAGCCCCACTCATCGCGCAGGATGGTAGTCAGCAAGCCCTTGCTCTGCTGAGCGAACTCACCGTTCACCTGGTTGTAAGAAGACATCACGGTCCAAGGATTAGACTCCTTCACGGCAATCTCAAAGCCCTTCAGGTAGATCTCACGCAATGCACGCTGAGAAACCACCTCGTTCACGAAGGTACGGTTAGTCTCCTGAGAGTTTACAGCGAAATGCTTGATAGAAGTACCTACACCCTGGCTCTGGATACCGCGTACATAAGCTGCGGCAATCTTACCCGCTACGATAGGGTCCTCTGAGTAGTACTCAAAGTTACGGCCGCACAGCGGAGAACGGTGAATGTTCATACCAGGAGCCAGCAATACGTCGTTACCATACTCCAGTACCTCATTACCGATAGAGTGACCTACCTCTTCTACCAGTTCCTGGTTCCAGGTACAAGCCAGAAGGGTACCTACAGGGAAACCGGTGCAATAGAAAGTGTCAGAAGTACCAGGACGGGTAGGGCTGATACGTACACCAGCAGGACCGTCGGTCAGTACGGTAGAAGGAATACCCAAACGGTCGATAGGGCGAGTCATACCTGCAGCACCTGGCACCAAGTCTGCATGCTGACCTAATAAACCATTGTTAGTTTCTGTAGCCTGAGCGCGGCTGTAGCCCACTACTAAAGTAGCCTTCTCTTCCAGCGTCATGGCTTTCAGCACCTCATCCACATTGTTTGCCTGCAATTTCACCTGAGCCTGTACTTGTACAGCACCCAGACACAGCATTGCAGCTGCTGTCCATTTTGTGAATTTCATGTTGTTAATACTATAATTAATAATGTTAGGGTTTTTCCTCTGCAATATTAGCTATTTTTAGGAGATTTTACAAATTTAGCCCTTATGAATGCGTGTCTTCCTCTTGAAAATACCTATCTTTGTAAAGTCAATTAAGCAAAATCCTTAAATAAGATAAGAAACATGAACTACAAGTATTGCGGCAAGAGCGGGCTTCAGTTGCCTCGCATCTCTTTGGGCCTCTGGCACAATTTTGGCAGTGTGGATAATTTTGATACTGCTACGGCCATGATCCTGCATGCATGGGAGAATGGCGTGACACATTTCGACCTGGCAAACAACTATGGACCGGTACCAGGTTCAGCAGAGAGTAATTTTGGTAAGATTTTCAAGACCCATCTGGAGGCACATCGCGATGAGATGATTGTGTCTTCCAAGGCTGGACACGACATGTGGCCTGGTCCTTATGGCGACGGCTCATCGCGCAAGAACCTGATAGCCAGCTGTAACCAGAGCCTGAAGCGTACAGGCCTGGAGTATTTCGACATCTTCTACAGCCACCGCTACGATGGCGTGACCCCTGTAGAGGAGACCATGCAGGCCCTTATAGATATAGTAAGACAAGGTAAGGCCCTGTACGTAGGTATCAGCAAGTACCCAGCCCATCTGCAGCAGAAGTGCTATGATATCCTGAAAGAGGCACACGTGCCATGTCTCATCAGCCAGTATCCTTATAATATGTTCAACCGTGCCATAGAGAAGGAGACCATAGCCACGGCGGCAGAGAACGGCAGTGGCGTAATCTGTTTCTCCCCATTGGCACAAGGCTTGCTTACCGACAAGTACCTGAAAGGCATTCCAGAAGACAGCCGTGCAGCAAAGGCCACCGGTTTCCTACAGCGTGAAGAGGTAACCCCAGTACGCGTGGAGGCAGCCCGCCAACTGAAGGCCATAGCAGAGCGCAGAGGACAGACCCTGCCACAGATGGCATTGGCATGGATTCTTCGCGATGAGCGTATTACCAGCGTCATTGTAGGTGCCAGCAGCGTGAAGCAGTTAGATATGAACCTACATGCCACGGATAAGCTGGATTTCTCTCCTGAGGAACTGGCAGAGATAGAAAAGATTCTGGAAAATCCGGAAATTTCCATGTGCAGGTTCTGAAAAAGGAAATGCACACTAAAAAATGCTAATTGTTGAATGGATTAAGATGTAGGATTTGCTTGAAAGATTGGGTTTTGCTAATTTTGCACTAAAAGATTTCCCGTATATGAAAATACAACTATTACCCATTGCAGTTCTAACCCTTGTGCTTTTGGCTTTCTGTAGCTGCACGGAGAAAGAGGCTGCAGAAGCTGAGCTTAGATTTGAGAGTCATGTCATTGACGGAAAAGATACTGATAATCTGAAATCTTATTATCTGAGTGCTGCCGCACCCTTTTACTCAGCGCATTCAGTCGTGGCGTATAACTACAAGACGCATTCTTTAGAATACTTTAATGAGCGCGAGATTTTCAAGACAATCTCTTTAGAGCGTGAAGGTGAGAATGGCATTCCGGGTGAATTGGTATCCATGTTACCTGTATCGGAAGACTCCATCTGGGTTGGAAACATGGTAGGCTTCTACCTGCTGGATAAGGATGGGGCTGTGAAAAGAAAGTATTCCCCGGAAAAGGAGCATATTACAAATTCCAACTATGCCATGAACATAGCTGCCATGTGCTGGTTTGAGGGCAGGTATCTGGTATTCCCTGTAAGGGATGAGTCCTCTTTCCTCTTGTACTTCCTGGATACGGAAACCGACAGCATCTGCAGGGAAATCTTGCTGGATCTGCCGGCATCGAACAAGGAAGGGAAGAACAGTTATGCTGGGTTTGACTATCCGCATGTGTCTTTCACAAAAGACATGGCAATCTATAACTATGGCTATGACCACTCTGTTTTTACGGTAGATCTGAAGACCGGTGAGAAGCGCAGCTTTACCGTGCCGTCCGACTATTCTCCGGAGTGCTTGAAACCGTTTGAAAAGACGGATGATATCAAGGACTGGAATCTCTACTGGTGGGAGAACTGTCATTACCAGAACGTAATGCCTCTTCTGGATTCCGGATTGTTCGTACGGCTTACCCTGCTAGGTTCTGAGGTTGATTCTGACACCAATCCGGAAACCATAATTGATTCCAAGCAGATCTGCCTGACCTATATGAACGATAAGTTTGAGGTTTTGTTTGAAACGGTCCTGCCAGCAGGGAAGTACAGTAATTTCAGTGGCTGGTGCGCACTACCGGAATGTCTGATGCTTTATGTGGATAATCGCTTGGATGGGAAGACAGACGACCAGCTGGAAGTAGAATACATATCCTATCCATAGGCAAGTAATACTATGGGGCGGTCCGTAAGGGCGGACTACGCAGTCCTTAAGGAAAGATGGAGCAGTCCAATAGGGCGGACTGCTCTGTCCGTAGTAGTGGACTTCTTTAGACTTAATAGAAGACTCTGTCAGTCCGTGACAGTGGACTTTACTAATCTCTAGAGGGGGCTTTCCCTTGCTGGAAATAGAAAAATATTTTTTTGCTTTTAACACCCCAACACCTCACATTTTTCTCGTAAGTTGCATATATTCATTGCTTTATGCATGTGGGGTGTTTGTGCAACCCCTCACATACACCCCACATACACCTCACATCGTTTTTTTTAAAATGGCGGCCATCCTCCAGCATGCTGCTTACGTTTATG
>JAUNHZ010000014.1:0-3221 GCA_030523705.1 Bacteroidales bacterium | reverse complement strand
GAGGTGTCGTGTGAGGTGTTGACACAACACCCCACATGTGTATATGATTAACATACAGTAAGTTGTACCAAAAATGTGAGGTGTTGGAGTGTTAGAGGTAAACTTTTGGAATAATAACCCCGTTTAGCACTACCTGAAAGCTCATAATGATATTTGTATAAGCAATAAGAAAACAAAAAGTATAAAATATATTTGTTTTGTATTACAAAATGTCTTACCTTTGCGGCGTTAAATAGTAAAAATGTTATTAGGAATAAAAAGTACAACTAATAAGGTAAAGAGATTATGGTAAAAAAACGTTGGATTATTCTCATGACCGCTATGGTCTTGATTGCGATTTGGGGAATTTTCTCCACTGAGCCTAGTTTTGAATGTGAGTTTGGTTCCGAGCCGGGGCAGATTAATCCTGCCGATGTGGCATGGCTGATTACGGCAACCATTTTTGTCCTCATGATGACTCCTGGTCTTTCATTCTTCTATGGAGGTATGGTGGGTGCCAGAAACGTCATCTCCACCATGCTGCAGTCGTTCATTGCCATGGGTCTGATTTCTGTCCTGTGGGTGGTGATAGGTTTCTCACTCTGTTTTGGCGAAGATGTGGGTGGATTGGGTATCATTGGCAATCCGTTTACATTCCCTATGCTTCAGGGAGTAGGAGCTGCCACTTATATCACAGAGACTGGTAAGTTTGTAGGTGGTTCTACTATTCCATTGGCTTTGTTTGCACTCTTCCAGATGAAGTTTGCCATCATTACGCCTTCTTTGATTACGGGTTCTTTCGCGGAGCGTGTCCGTTTCTCCGGATACATGTGGTTCATGATGTTCTTCTTCTTCCTGATTTATTGTCCGCTGGCGCACATGACCTGGCATCCCGATGGACTTTTCCTGAACTGGGGCGTGGTGGATTTTGCCGGCGGTATAGTGGTTCATGCATCAAGTGGTGTAGCTGCACTGGCTGGTGCGCTCTTCCTGGGTAGGAGAAAGGCTGGAAACCGTCATTCTGAACCTGCAAACATTCCGTTTGTACTGCTGGGTGCAGCTATGCTCTGGTTAGGGTGGTTCGGCTTTAATGCGGGAAGTTCACTGCATGCCGATGGACAGGCTATTAAGGCGTTCCTGAATACAAATACGGCATCGGCAGTGGCCATGATGACCTGGATTTTCTTCGACTGTCTTCGCGGCAGAAAGCCAAGTGCCATGGGTGCAGCTGTTGGTTGTGTAGTAGGTTTGGTGGCTATCACGCCATCTGCAGGATATGTTACTGTAGGTCAGAGCATAACCATCTCGTTCATTATTACGCTCATTTGTAATATTGCCGTGAACTGGAGACAGGGTAGTGGTCTGGACGATGCGCTTGATGTTTTCCCAACACATGGAACTGGTGGTATCTTTGGTACCGTGCTGACAGGTATTTTCATTCAGGAAGGTCTGATAGCAGGCAGCTGGGACGGATTTGTAGTCTTCTTGTACCATTTATTGGCTGTTGGTATTGTCATTGCCTATACATTTGGTATGAGCTATTTTGGCTACTGGCTGGTAGATCATTTCATCCCAATGCGTGTTTCTGCCAAGAGTGAGAAGATTGGCTTGGATATCTCTCAGCACGATGAGCATTATGGCTTGGCTCACGTGGGTGAGCGTGAGATAGCAGAGTATGCAGAATATGAGCAGGAAAAGAAGGGTAAGTGATTGAATTGATGGAGATAAATAAAAACCACCGTCGCATTTCGTGACGGTGGTTTTTGTTTGGTTCTGAACACGTATTAATGTGTGGCAATGAAGCGTGCCTGAGTCTCCTTGATGTGGTTGTAACCGGCATTGTTCATGTGGAGCATGTCGCTGCCAAAGAAATCTACAGCATTATAGCGGTTTATACCACTGGTGGTGTAGAGGTTCAGGAATGGAACGTTCATTTCCTGGCATACCTTTTCCTGGCCAGCCACATAGGATGGGAGCTTCTTCATGTTTCTGCGTCCGCCTCTTGACCATTCTGGACCTTTCTCAATGTCCTCTTCGGCAATGTACTCCAACAGTGGTACTGGCAGTGAGCTGAAGAACATGATCTTGGCCTGTGGAGCGCCCTTGCGTATTTTCTCAATGCAGGCACGGATCTCACGGTCCTGTTCTTCCAGGCTGATGCCGCGGGATACATCGTTGGTGCTTGCCCAGATGATGTAGATGTCGAACTTCTTCTCGCTGGCCAATGCTCGGTCTATCTGTACAGAAAGCCAGCGGTCCTCGCCAGTGGTCTTGGAGAATCCGGCACCACCAATACCAAAGTTGGTAATCTGGCAGCCCAGGCATTCTGCCCAGTGTGCCTTGGCAATGTCTGATGGGGTGATTACGCTGAAAGAGCCACCAAATACGGCAATGCTCTTTCTGTAGTTAGGAGAGTCCTTGTAGTCTTGTGCAAAACTGCTTATGGCAAGCATGCATGCCAAAACGGTAAATAAAATTTTTTTCATGTTTATGTAGAGTTTATTTGATTGTAATTGGTTTAATTATAGAGATTTTAATCCTTCTTTAATGTCTGCCTTGATATAGGCTTTCAAGCCTTTCCCCTTCAAAATCTGGACATGCCCTATCATGCCCTTGATGAAACGGCCAATGCCTTGGTATGCACAGACTTTAGTGTCGTAAATCCAGTGACTGTCATCTTCTTGCACCAACTCTTCAACCTTAATATCGACTTCCTCTCGCAGCAGATTGGCTGCCATGTTGTCTAGTCGTAGCGTTACGGGAATCAATTCTTCTCCATTAAAGTGGAAAGCATCTGTAAATGCCATTTTATGAAGGTGTTTAAACTCCCAGTAGACTGGCATGATGGCCACATCTTCCATTCGGATGATTTTATAGGTCTTGTTGGTTTGGGTATTCACTTCAAAGGCGCGTAGTTCAGAATTGCCCGCCAAGAGGGCAAATGGCTCTACTATGCGGTCTTTTACCTTGTTGCTATTGTTAGATTTGTAGTTCTTGAGGACAACCTGAAGTTTCTCTTGGATAGCCTTTTGAAGCATTTCTTGGTTTTTTACATATTGGTCTGCAGAGATTGTTTCCAATTCATCAAGTTGGTACAGATGGGTAATTTTATCCTCTAGCTTTTTGGTCTTGTATGTCCTCTCAGGCAACTGGGCTAATGCCAGTCTCATCTGTACACATTCGTCTTGTGAGAAGTTCTGGATCTCGTTCGTCTCCATGAAAAATGGAGAGGTTCGGTCCAA
>JAUNHZ010000013.1 GCA_030523705.1 Bacteroidales bacterium | reverse complement strand
GACTCTTCGGCTTCAAAGAGTCCTTTTGAAGTTTACTTGCGGATTTGAGGATATTCATACTTAATACCAGCCTTGTCAAACTCCTTGCGGGTATTGATGTTGTTCTTATATGCAATGTCAAGTGGACCACCCTGGGTAAACACCAACTGCTTGAAACTTTTGTTTATCTTGTCACTATTCTCCTTCAAGTTCAGACGCTTTGCCTCAGACTCGGCACTGCTACGTGGATTGAATGAGCTTGAAAGCACCCATACATAAGAGAATTTGTCGATATTCTTCAGTGTAGTCTCCAATGTTTCCATACCACCCATGGAAAGACCAGCCATGGCACGGTGGTCCTTATCGGTAAGCACGCGATAATTCTTTTCAATATAAGGTATGATGTCAGTCATCATATCACGCTCAAACAATGGCACTTCATCGAAATATCCCTCCTCGGTCTTGATGCTGCCGTTTGGCATTACCACGATCATAGGAACCATTTTGCCCTCTGCCATAAGGTTATCTAGAATGAAGTTTGCCCTACCGTAATCTGTCCAGGAATCATCAATATGACCACCACCGTGAACCAAATACAATACAGGCAGTTTCTGTTTCCCAGTCTCATAACCTGCAGGTGTCCATACATGCATGCGGCGCCAAGACTTGGTAGTCTGGCTGTAATAGTAGCGCTGATGCACTGCTCCATGCGGAACATCCTTAATGTCATAATAGGAATCTGCACGCTTAATCTCTCCAACCGAAGATGCCTCACTCACCCATTCTGCATGTGGATCATAGACCTTGATGCCATCTACAACAAAATTGTAGCGATAGAAGCCATCGGGAAGCACTACATCTCCATTAGGTTTATGACCATAAGTCAGGGTCCACACGCCATTGGCCTCTTTTACAATGGGCTCATACCCCTCCAGCATGGTCTTGAATTCCTCATCGCCCACTATACTTACGGTACGTGCTTTTGGAGCATAGAGACTGAACACCACACTACCATCTTTCTGCACACGAATGTGCTGCAATGTGTCATCGGGAGTTGGAGTGCGGCGTATTTGTGCATTCGCACTCATGCAAAGGTAAAGCATACCTGCAAGGACAAAAAATCTGTTTTTCATCATTTTATTTAATTATCGTTTTTGCAAATATACATTTTTATGGAGAAAAGTGCAGTGGAAAATTTCAATAAGTTATTAAAATGGAGTAATTTTGCACAGTTTTTATCCGAAACTGAAACACAAATGGAATATCTAACAAAAGAATGCTACGATCAATTAGTGGCAGAATTGGATGAGCTCATCAAAGTTGAGCTTCCAAAAGTAAAGGATGCTATTTCTGAAGCACGCGATAAAGGAGACTTATCCGAGAATTTTGAGTACCATGCAGCAAAGCGTGAACAAGCCAAACTGTTAAGCCGTATTCGCTACAAACAGCGCGTACTGGAGTTTGCCAGAGTCATGGATACCTCAAACTTAGACAGTGAAACTGTAGGTCTGTTCCGCACGGTAGAGATTACCAACTTAGGAAACAACACCAAGATGAAGTTCACTATCGTGAACCCTCATGAAGCCGATTTGAAAGCTGGAAAGATCTCCATCAAGTCCCCTATTGCCGATGCACTTGTGGGCAAGAAGGAAGGTGATTCCGTAGAAGCTCATGTCCCTGCAGGTGTGCTCAAGCTCCGTATCGATAAGATTTACATCTGATGCTCCAACTGGAACCCCATAAAGGAATACCCGGACAAATCATCGTACTCATGGCGGCAATGGCTGGCCTTACGGTAGCCAACCTGTACTACAACCAGCCCTTGTTGGAAATGATGCGCCATGACCTGGGTACTACCGCCTCACTAGCCAATCTGATAACCGTCATCACACAGATAGGTTATGCGTTTGGCTTGTGTTTTATTGTACCTACAGGAGACCTGTTTTCCCGTCGGAAAATCATTGTGGCATGCATGATAATAGCGGCAGTCATGACGGTGGCCATTGGACTGGCTACTCATATCTATATGGTATGGGGAGCATCGCTTATCATGGGTGCATGCTCTATTGTTCCGCAGCTCTTCATCCCCATTGCAGGGCAGTTTTCCAAGCCAGAGCATAAAGCCCGCAATATGGGTTATGTACTCTCCGGACTCTTGGTCGGAATCCTGGCTGCGCGTGTCATCAGTGGCATGATAGGCGAATGGTTTGGCTGGAGAACCATGTTCTACGTGGCTGGAGGTATCATGATGCTGTGCCTGGTGCTGACGTTAATGGTAATGCCGAATATGCAGCAGAATTTCTCTGGTTCCTACAAAGGATTGATGCAGAGTGTGGTGCGTATCTTCAAGGAACACCCCAAGATTCGGTTGAACGCCATCCGTGCTGCATTTGGTTTTGGCAGCATGCTGAGTTTCTGGGCATGCCTAGCTTTCCATTTAGCCGATGAGCCTTTCCATGCCGGAAGCGATGCAGTGGGCTATCTTGGCCTTTGCGGCGTGGCAGGTGCCTTGGTAGCAAGCGGCATTGGCAAATACATCTCCCAATATGGAGTGAAGACTTTCAGTGTGCTTGGTGCTTTAGGACAGATGGCTGCGTGGACCGTGGCATTTGTGGGAGGACAAACCTACACCGGACTTATCCTGGCAATTATCTTAGTGGACATTGGGTTGCAGTGCCAACAGCTCAGCAATCAGAGTGCCTGCATACAAGAAGTGCCAGAAGCATCAAATCGTGCAAACACTATTTTCATGACCACCTATTTCATTGGCGGAAGCCTGGGAACTTTCCTGGCAGGACAAGGGTGGAGCATGGCCGGTTGGACGGGTGTCTGCACTGTAGGTATAAGCATGGCAACTGTCAGTCTGCTCATTTCTTGGTTTTTAGACAGAAAATAATACACCATTTACCTTAATATTATAAGGAATATTTGTAATTTTGCACGCAAATTATTATCAAGCTATAATTTATGAGAGTTTTTAAAGCATTAACACTAGCAATCATTGCATTGCTTACATTCGCTGCATGCTCTACAGACAGTAAGTATGAGACTGTAGCAGGTGACCCACTGGGTACCAAAATCTATACCCTCCAGAATGGTCTGAAGGTGTATATGTCTGTGAATAAGCAGGAGCCAAGAATCCAGACTTACATTGCTGTACGCAGCGGTGGTAAGAATGACCCTGCTGACAATACTGGTCTAGCTCACTACCTAGAGCACCTCATGTTCAAGGGTACTCCATCTTTAGGTACTACCGACTATGAGGCTGAGAAAGTTATCCTGGATCAGATTGAGGAACTGTACGAGGTTTACCGCACCAAGACCGATGAGGACGAGCGCCGTGCACTGTACCATGTCATCGACTCATTGAGCTACGAGGCTTCTAAGATCTCTATCCCTAATGAGTACGACAAGGCCATGTCTATCATTGGCTCTACCGGTTCTAACGCTTCTACCTCTGAGGATGTAACCAACTACACTGAAAACATCCCTTCAAACCAGATTGAGAACTGGGCAAAGATTCAGTCTGACCGTTTCAAGAACATGGTCATCCGTGGTTTCCACACCGAGTTGGAGACTGTATATGAGGAATATAACATGTACATGAACGAGGACGGAGAGAATGCTATGTATGCTATGGACTCTGTACTGTTCAAGAATCACCCTTACGGAACACAGACCGTGCTGGGTACTTCAGACCACTTGAAGAATCCTTCTATCAAGGCTATCAAGAAGCAGAAGGAGACCATGTACGTGCCTAATAACTGTGCCATCTGTCTGTCTGGTGACTTTGACCCAGATGAGATGGTGGCTATCATTGAAAAGTACTTTGGCGATTGGGAGCCAAATCCAAATATCCCTGAACTGAAATATGAGCCAGAAGAGGAAATCAAGGCTCCTGTAACCCGCCACGTCTATGGTACACAGGCCGAGTTCGTGATGATTGGCTGGAGAATTCCTGGACAGAATACCCAGGAGAGCGAGATCGGTTCCATTGCCAGCTCTATCCTGAGCAACGGCATGGCAGGTCTTATCGACCTGAATATCAACCAGCAGCAGTTGATGCTGAATGCTGGTGCATCGGCTAACATCCGTGTAGATTACGGTGAGTTTGACTTGGAAGGCTATCCAAAGCAGGGCCAGAGCATGGAAGAAGTGCGTGACCTGTTGTTAGCTCAGATGGCTAAGCTGCGTTCTGGCGATTTCAACGAGGAACTGATTGGTGCTGCTGTAGCTAACCAGAAGCTGCGCCAGATGCGTTCTCTGGAGAACAATTCATCACGCGCTCGCCAGTTTGTATCTTCATTCATTGCAAAACACAACTGGGCCGACGATGTACACAAGATGGACCGTTTGGAGAAAATCACCAAGGACGATGTTGTAGCTTGGGCTAACAAGTACTTGGGCGAGAATAGCTACTGTGTAGTATTCAAGCACTTAGGTGCTAATCCTAAGAACCAGAAGATTGTTGCACCTGCCATCACTCCAATTGCAACCAACCGCGACAAGCAGAGTGCATTCCTGACAGAAATCCAGAACTCCGAGGTTCAGCCTATAGAGCCAGTATTCGTAAACTATGACACAGACCTTTCTAAGTCTGACATAAAGGAAGGCTTGGAATTGCTGTACAAAAAGAATGAAATCAACGACATCGCACAGCTGAACTTCATCTTTAATCAGGGCTTGTTGAATGATCCTGCCCTGAGCATGGCTACCGATTACGTTTCTTACTTGGGTACCAAGACCAACAGCGCTGAGAAGATGGCACTGGAGCTCTACAAGCTGGCTTGCAACTTTAGCTTCAGAGCAGGTACAAACTCTATGCAGCTGTCGGTTTCCGGTTTGAATGAGAACGTGGGTAATGCCCTGGATTTAGTGGAAGACCTGATTCTGAACGCTGCAGCCGACGAGAAGGTTCTGGAGTCTTACAAACTGTCATTGCTCAAGTCTCGTGCCGACAATAAGTTCAACCAGAATGCATGTACCTCTGCACTGAACAACTTTGTAATGTATGGTCCTGAGTATGTAAAGAACACTACCATGACCGATGAGCAGATCATGAATATTACTTCCGAAGAGCTGCTGGCTAAGGTAAAGGAACTGCTGAACAAGCAGCACACCATAGCTTACTACGGTCCTGCCACTGAGGCAGACGTGAAGACTCTCTTGGCAGAGCACCACAAGGTTGCCGACAAGCTAGAGCCACTCACCAAGCTGTACCCTTCTAAGGTGATGACATCAGAACCAAAGGTATTCATTGCACCTTATAAGACTCGTCAGTTCAACTACATCCAGTTCACTTGCGATGGAACCAAGTACGCTCCAGAAGATGACGCTATCGTTCGTCTGTACAACATGTACTTCGGCTCTGGTATGAACGCCATTGTATTCCAAGAGATGCGTGAGGCTCGTGCATTGGCTTACAGAGCACGTGCAAGCTTGAACGTACCTACTTACACCGATGATTCATACTCATTCCAGGCAACTATCGGTTCTCAGAGCGACAAGCTGCACATTGCCGTAGAGGCATTCGATGACATCATCAACAACATGCCAGAGAGCCAGAAAGCGTTTGATATTGCCAAGGCTTCTATCGATGCTACTCTCCGCACTCAGCGCACTACCGGTATGTCTGTCATCAACAACTACTTGGCAGACCGCGAGTTAGGCCGTACAGAGCCAAATGCCAAGTTCATCTATGAGACAGCCAAAAACCTGACCTTACAGGATGTAGTAGCTGCACAGCAGAAGTATGTAAAGAACAGAAAGTACATCTATGGTCTGTTAGGAGATGCTAATCTCTTGGATTTGCCTTACCTGCGCACCATGGGTCCAGTAGAGCAAGTTTCTCTGGAGACTATCTTTGGATATTAATTTTCATATCACTCCATTCTTGAATATCATTGAGAATGGAGTGATGCAAAATAAAGAATCTCGCCCAATTATACTAAGGTTATATTGGACGAGATTCTTCGTTTTTATCTAGAATGACAACTTCTTGTCACTTACACCACCTGCGTAAATCGGTGTGTAGGATTTGGTCTGCCTGGCTGCAAGAATTTCCATGCAGTCACCTCGGTTTCAAATTTATCGCCTATGGTATTAACCAATGCCTCTCGCACCAGTTCATCCAAGTGCTCTGGAGAAGTCTCCACACGCGCATTCACAATCAGCTTGAGATGCTCGCTACTGCCAGCAGTGCCACGGAACTGAAGGGTTGATGCATCGCCTGTAATATTCGCACTGGTATTCTGCTTTCCGTTCTCTGCAATCACTTTTACATGACCAATAGGTAGACTCTCCTGCGCAAACTCCTGCGCCAAGTTGTTCATCAGCACTTTAAAGAACGCATCCCAATTTGTTTCAGGACCAGAGAGATGCACGGTGCCATTCAGCCAACCCAAGACAGCCTCACCGTGAGCATAACGATCGTAGTCAATGTCCAGCAACTTGGTACCCGCATCAATACGGCTACCCACCTCATCTAACCACTCCGTAATACCCTCACCTTTCAGGGTGCTCACAGCCATGACTTTACAAGCAGGGAATGCGCTCTTCACATCCTTCAGCATACGCTCCACCTCCTGTGGGGCAAGCAAATCCGTCTTAGTTACCAGAATCACATCGCTCTCCTCCATCTGCTTGCGGAAGATATACGCAGCATCTTCATGAAGGCCACCGCTCCCACCATAGAGAATGGACTTGAGGCGTATAGGATCTACCAGGACTGTGAGTGGAGAGACCAACAACTCTGTATTATAGAATTTCTTCAAAGGGTTCACAATGGTAGCAGAAAGATCTGCACAAGAACCCACAGGCTCTGCCAGAATGATATCTGCCTCAATATCAGAGCGAAGGTTCTTGATGGCACTCACAAAACCATTGAAATTACAGCAGAAACAACTGCCTGCCACCTCTTGCACATTCAAATCCGAGGACTTCAGCAACCGACTGTCCACCAACTCCGGCGCCTGGTCATTTGTAATCAAGCCCACACGCTTGCCCTGCGCCATAAGACGCTGAGCCACATTCCAGATTAGTGTGGTCTTACCCGCACCCAGGAAACCACCCGTTAAAATCAATCTTGTCTGTTTCATATCTAATCCTATTTCTATTTTGCTTTTTTCATAACAGGTTCTAACACCCAAGTAAAAAAGGCTGCAGCCACACATCCTCCTACTACAGGAGCCAGCATGTAAACCCAGAACCAACCACCAACCTCATCGGGCAGGGCTGCACTCCCCCATCCCATGAGATAAGCCACCAATCTTGGACCGAAATCACGCGCTGGGTTCAATCCCGCCTGTGTCAGAGGCGCAATAAAGAAGATGATGCTGCTCACGGTGAGGCCGATAAACACAGGCTGCAAGGTCTCTGATGGACGACCCACGTTACAGTCCTCGGTCAATGCAAAAATGAACAGTACCAACAGGAAAGTGCCAAATGCCTCGGCAGCAAATGCCAATGGGAAGGACACGGTAGCCACACTTGCATCGCCAGGATTAGGATAGAACTCGCCAAACATGCGAGCAGTATCCACGCTGGCTGCAGTACCACGCACAATCTCATGTGCAGCTTCATACGTAGCAATTGAAGCAGAAAACAGTCCATACAGCACCAGTCCTGCCACTATAGCGCCCAAGAACTGCGCTGCCAGATAAGTAGGCATCTCCCTCATACTCATGCGTTTAGCAAACACCATGGAGATGGTCACTGCAGGGTTCAAATGCGCGCAGCAGACATGGCGGGTCATGAAGATGGCCAGTGTCACACCCAGTCCCCATACTATTCCAATCTGGAATATGCTTACATATTCCCCAAAAAGCACTGCCACAGCCACACTACAGCAGCCAAACAGTGTCAAGATAAATGTTCCTAAGAACTCACCTAAAAATCCTTTCATTTTCCTTAAACCTATTTATTTCTTCTCACAAAGATAGGAGAAAAGGAGTCTGCATGTGCTTCAGACATTCGCTAAAACGAAAAAAAGGGGATGAAAGCGAAGTTTACAATTACAAAGCAAAGCATAAAAAAACCACCCACTCGTTTCAAGTAGGTGGTTATATTGAGATGTTATTTGTTCTTACGCTTTCTGCGCTTCAGCAGAATGGTAACTAACACAGCCACGGAGATTAGAACAACGGCTATTCCCTGAAGAGAGAAGAACCAATCTCTGACATCTTGCATAAGGTCATGCAAGCGCATGTCTGGCTGGTCTAGATACACTGGCTGAGCATCACTCTCGGCCTCATCTGCTCTCTATTTCAGCTTGAAGGCATAGAATGCCTCTGCGTGACGGACATACAGGATGCCGTTGTTGATCACAGGATGTGCCCAGTATGGACCACTACCCTTGGTGATGCGGAACTCACTGATTACATCAAAGGTCTTACCTGGACGTACCAAAGCTACAGTACCACGACGCTCATCGTAGCAGTAGAGCAAGCCTTCGGCAGTAATAATGGAACCTTTTCCCTTACCACCTGACCACTTGGTATGATAGATAGTCTCACCGGTGTTCCAATCTATTGCGCACCATTCACCATCATTGTTGTTCAACCAGTTAGAGCCGTAGATTACACCATCTACCAGCACGTAACCACCATGGTGGGTATCCAGCACATCGGTACGCCATACCAAGCTTACACTCTTCAGATCGTCAGCCAGCTGGAGCTGGAAACCGTTCAAGTCGTAACCCTGACAGAAGAAAATCTTGCCATCCTTGAACAATGCGGAGTTTGGTGTAATGTTATCCCACATTTTCCTGGCACCGGTAAATTTAGGTCCCCAGTCATCAAATGTCCACTCAATCTCGCCATTGTCTGGGTTAACACCATAAGCATGAGCCTCGTTCATGCTGATAATCTGGCGCTTACCCTTGTACTCAATGAGGATTGGGGTAACATAACCACTCTTATCTCCTAACGACTTGGTCTTCCAGATTTCCTCACCGGTTTCCTTATTCAAGGCTACCATAGTAGTCTGATCACCGCATGGAGAATAGATCACCTTGTCATCGTAAACCAATGGGCACTCACTGGTACCCCAGTTACCAGTCTTGCGACCGTACTTGGTGCCACCATCTACAGACCAGAGAATCTTACCATCGGCAATGTTCAGGCAGACTACCTCACCCATACCACTGACAACATACGCTTTGTCGCCTTCAACAGTTGGGGTGGTACGTGCCTCTGGGTAAGAATCCTTCCAAGGATTACCATAAACGGTAGAGTACAACTTTTTACCCTGCAAATCATAGCAGTTGAAAACCTCCTTGTTCTCATCTTCGTTCAAACCGGTCATGTAGATACGGTCGCCTACTACCTGAGGACTGCTGTAACCTTTACCAGCATCCAACGTCTCAAATACCATTTCTGGACCTGTAGCAGGCCACTCTTTCAATAAACCAGTGTCAGGGTAAGAACCATCGTTATTTGGTCCACGCCATCCGTGTTTACTCTGCGCAAATGCGCTCATGGTCAAGCTACAAACCAGCACTAAACCTAAAAATTTTTTGTTCATGTTTACTAATTTTAATTTAAAAACGTATTGTATTAATAATTTGTTTTATACCTATATATAGTGCTATCCATATGATGCACAGACAGACCGCCGCCATGCACCAAGTACCCCACCCTGCACCACTGACATTGGCACTGATGCTGATGATGGAACCTAAGGATCCCATCACCAAGGCACATTGCGGAATGCGCACATTACTCTGGAAAAGATGTTCCCTTATGGCTGTTTCAGAGAAACCTAAGGCACGGTACTGTCTGATGTCATTTTCTTGCGCTGTGAGGTTCTTTCGTACCAGAATCATAAGGCTGAAGATGCCTAAGAGCAAGCCCAAGCCTCCCAAAGTGAGGAAGATGATAAGGTAAGTATCTGTCACCTCAAAAAACATAGCTATCCGTTCCTGGGTAGTCTGGATGCGCAGACCATATTCGTTCAATGCCGTTCCTAATAAATCTGCAGCCTGCTCTGGTGCTGGTGTCTCCACTAAAAACACCTTCACACCGGTTTCCTGTGGCCATAGTTCCCGGAATGTATCTTGTGGCATAATAGCATTTCCGTGGAAAATTCCAGTAGGATATGAACCTGCTATGAGCACAGGGACATCTTGCCCCTTTCCATTCTTGTAGATGAGCGTATCACCCACCATTTTCATCATGCTCCAGATAAGTGCCTCTTGATCTACATAAACACTTGGCATGGTGGTATCAAGCTTAGGCTCCAAGCCAAAACGATGCATGTTTTCCAAATCAACACCTACTACAGTTGGGGTAGATACCTTATTGAGATTCAAGCAGCTGGCCTCGTCTACATCGTGGCGCAAGAATGAAAGGAACCGGGTGTTTTCCGGCAAGTCCTGCAGGTTAAGTTTACTTCGCACAGCAGGTTCGTTCAAATCGTATTGCATAGGCACCCTACTGTCCACATACAGTTGATATCCTCCCATAGCATCTTGGTTATCACTGAAATCCGGACGGTTCAAGCCTACGGCAAACACCGTAAACACACCGATGGCCAATGACCAGAATGCCCACAGCTGCTGCCTACGGGTAGCATACCAACCTTTCCACAACAACTCTACCCTATTCAAGCGTTGGGACTGGGATACTCGCCTGCAAATCCAGACATCCAAACCCAAACCTGTGGTGACAATCCACAAGAAGCCTGCAATGATAAACAGGGCCATACTGTGCATAGTGATGAAATTCAACACAACAAGCAATAGGGTCACAGCACCACAGCCTATGGCTATCCCGTATTTCTTCTGAATCTGCACGGCTGTAGGCAACTGTAATGCCCGTGCCGGACGCTGCAAACTGCGAATAACAGTCCAGAGGGTTAGCCAGCAGATAAACACACCAGCAAGCCATCCAAACACTAAGGTAAGCCACTGGATATGCAAGCCAAAGCCCTCGGTATGAGTAGCTCCACTCCACACATTTCCCAAGAGCCAAAGTGTGATGCCAGAATAAAGGATACCTGCTAATATACCGAAAGGCGATGCCACAAGAATTACTCCGGCAGCCTCTTTCATCAGCATTTTCTGCACAGTACCCTGAGAATAACCTAACTGGTTATAAAGCTGGATTTCGTTCTTTCGTTGCGTGAACATTTCCAGCAAAGGGTTCTGCATCAAGAGGATACCCGATACGATAATGAAGAAGCCTAACGCCATGAACAAGCTGGAGAAATCAGTGCCATGCCCTGCAGCATAGAGTCCATCGGCACGAGGCTGCAAGAGCATAATCTCTGCATCAGACAGGGTTAGGGCATCTTTCTGTAATGGACCGCTAAGACGCAAGCCTGTAGCAGTGCCAAATGAATTACTCCATTGATCAGCAACAGCATCATAGGCTACAATGGCCTTTGGGGTGTTCTTATAGGCGTACCAGAAATCCTCATCCACCTGATGAATGCGATCCATGTGGATAGGTAAATCACTGTCCCAATCCGTACATTTCTCCACATTACTCAAGCCGGGGAAATCGGCTTTCAGCAGCGGGTTCTCCTGCAGTTCTTGCAGTGGAACGACTTGTTTGACTAGCAGTTTCTGCACATTTGTCTCCAGGTTTTTCAGGTCGCGGGATACAAAGTAGCTCATATCCACGGAATCCCCACGCTGCACATGTAGGCGTGTAGCGGCATAATCAGAAAGAATGAGTTCCGGTCCTGAAAGCCGTTCTCCATTCCAATGACTTGCAGCGGTAACAAAAGAGTAAGGCACGGTATCTGTTCCTGCTATCAAATCATTCACCAAGTAGGCAAAATAGCGTTCCTGCGCATTTACCTTATCTATAATAGAAGGTTGGATGAATATACGTTCCGATGTGAGGGTAGAATCCGAGATTTCTATACCAGAAAGTGATGGTTCCCAAATAGATGCGAACTGTTCCTCTTGAATGAACTGTGGGGATAGAATCAGGTTGATTTTGTTCTCTAATTCCATCACCTCGGCTAATTCCTGACGGTTCACAAACACGTTCAGTGGTAGGGTCTGCTCGTTTTTCAAAAGCAGGTTTCCACCTTCCTCCACGGTCTTGACTCCCGTAATCTGCATACGCATCTGGGTAGCATAGCTTTGCGTTACAAACAGGGAACCCGATGGCACAAGGCTATGCGATGGCAAGTGGAGGACCAAGTCTTCTGCACCTTCCATCTTCTGCTGCAGTGGAGAATTCACCAGCGCATCACCTCGCATGATGCTGTCGTTATCTGTTCCCCAGATATACACGGGGAGCAACTTATCTTGCACAGAGACAAAGCCTTCCACCAAAAGTACGCCTTGGGCATCGGACAGCAAGGATGCCTGCATAATGCGGTCTTCCAAGAAACCTGTGCCACTGGTAATGATGGTCTCTGTGTTTCCCAGACGCTCTGCCACACGGTCCCTCAGGGTGCCACGAACGGAATCTCCTAACACCAAGCTACCCGCCAGCACAGCCATCATGACGACGACTGCCACCACCACCAAACGGTAGTAGCGGAAATAATAGCGACGGCTATATTGCTGGATCTGGGTCCTGTTCATGGCTTCAACAAACGTCTAAATGTCCGTTAACTAATTTATATTGTTTACGTGCTGTGTGTGCCATTTCTGCGGAATGGGTGACCATGATGATGGTGGTTCCCATTTCTATGTTGATCTGTTGGAAGAGCGATGCGATGAGCTGGGCGTTCTCTGCGTCCAACTGTCCGGTAGGCTCATCGGCCAACAAGAGCGATGGATGCTGAATCAAGGCTCTGCAGATGGATACACGGGTCTTCTCTCCACCAGATAGGGTCTCTGGATACTGGTCTTTCAAAGCCTGAATTCCCATAAAATCCATCAGTTCAAGGGCATAAGCCTCCTCTTCCATCGTGGATTCCTGCTTGGAAGCCAGAACGGGAAGCAAGATATTATCCAAGGCCGTAAGCTGTGGCAGCAGACGGAAATCCTGGAATACAAAGCCTATCTCTTGGTTGCGCAGATTATGTAAAGGCTTGTTGCTTAGGTAGATATCCTCTCCTTTCAAAAGGTAGCTGCCGTGCTCAGGCTGCAAAAGTAGACCTAACACGGAGAGCAAGGTGGTCTTTCCAGAACCAGATACACCGGTTATGGATACAAACTCGCCTTTCTCTACGCACAGATCTAGATGACTTAGCACCTCACGAACCTGGTTGCGTCCATCGGAGAACGACTTACAAATATCTTTCAGTTCTATATACGCACTCATTTCTCTGCAAAATAAAAGAGTTTGCCTCTACTGGTCAGAATGTAAAACGAACCCTCAAGCACCGCAGGCGATGCAATAATCTGCTCTCCTACCTCATAGTGCCACAGTTCCTCTCCGGTCTTGGTGTTCAGAATGGATACATGGCCGTCCTTGGTGCATACCAAAAGTTTGTCCCTGCACACCAGTGGAGATGCCTCCCCGGTAATGCCTTTCAGCATCTTTCGCCAGCGCTCGGTACCATCGGAACGATTGATACATACCACATAACGTTCTGCTGTATAGATAAATACGGCATCGTGCGTAACAGCAGGGATGGACACAGAGCCGCCATCATCATCTTTCTTATCTACGGTGAGCAGCATGCGGTGGTCCTTGATTTTTCCATTCTCCAGATGGATTTCATAGATGTTCCCAGCATAATCAGAGACAAAAGCATAATCTCCCATTATGGCTGGAGATGCTGGAACATAGGCCTTGAGCTCCATGGAATCCGTAGCCTCACCGGTCTGGGTGTTGATGACACGCAACCAGGAGTCACAGCCACCGAAAACCATATAATCATTCCACAGGGCGGTAGCTCCATTAATGTAGTAATCGGTCTCAAACTGCCCAAGTTTCTTTCCATTAGCTGCATTGAAGGTGTACATGTTATCATCGTAACTGCCTACCAGCACGCGGGCTTCGCCATTCTTCACGATGATGTTTGGCGATGCACTGATCTGCCCCTCTGTCTCATAATGCCACAGTGCCTTATCCGTACGGAGGGAGATGGCAGAGAGTATGCCGTCTATACGTCCCACATACAGTACGGAGTCATGCACAATGAAAGAGGCTTCCACGGGACTCTGCAAATCGTACTCAAAGCACTGCTGCCCCATTTCATCAATGCCTCGGATGATGCCCTTACGGTCGCACGTGAATGCCACACCATCGTAAATGATAGGCGAAGCTACAGTGCGGACATCGTTCTTGAAACACCATTTCAAGGTAGGATTCTCTGGAAGCGACCTATCCGTAAACCCGCTCAGGGAGGCGTTTCCACGGAAAATGGTCCAGTTGCTCTCCGCCTCCAGCATGTCTAGCTCTGAAAGGGCCATGCATGCAGTGAATGTGGCTAACGTGACCAGCAGACAACTCAATATGATAAACCTAAAATATCTCATGTGCTTAATCTTCTAAATATAATGCTCCGGTAGGACACAGACGTGACAGACTCTCCTGTACATGTGCCTTGCTATCCTCTGGAATGACCACCTGCATCACAAAACCACGGTGCTGGAAGGTGAACCCATCTTCAGAGTTATAGACACACAAGCCACAGCGTACACACTTGGCAGGTTCAAAACGCAGTTTTCCTACCACTTTAATCTGCTCTTTTACAGGCAGTGCCGATGATACGCCGTAACGAGACGACTTGATGCCAGCCTTTGCCGAATAGACACGAAGCTTGCATTTTTCTCTTCCTTCACAGGCGCAATGCAGGCAGCGGGAAGCATCGGGATACTCCGCCTTCAGCCATTCTTTCTCTGCGTTGGTGTAGCGTCCTAACTTGGAGCTGAAATAATTCTTGTCTACATTTGCCTTGGAACGCGCAGGTACGGTAGCTAATGTGGTATCTGCAGCCAGCTCCATGACAATCTCACGGATATGCACGTTCTCATCTACGGTTCCTCTACGGCAGACTTTCTCGCAAGGTGCCTTGCAGGTGGTACATGGAAGGTTGTTCAAATCCATGTGTTGCGCCAGCAGGGAACGAGCCTCGGCTTTCTGACCACGGTCATAATACAGCATGACTTGCGCAGGGTCTATCTTGGCAGGACAAACCAGGGAACAAGGAGCCTCACAGTCGGCACGGTGATCACTGAGCAAGAGCTCCAGGGACATCTGACGCAGGGACATCACCTCCTCGGAGTCTGTCTCTATGCGCATGCCCTCTGTAGGATAGGTAGAGCAAGAAGGAATCATCTGGCCATTGGCTGCGTTCTTGACCATGCACACCATGCACGAAGCCTGATGCTTGGCCTCCTTGGCATAGCAGAGCGATGGGATATCATACCCCCGTTTATTGAGTTCCTCTATCAGGGTTTCCTGTCCAGAGACTTCTATTTCCTTATCATTGATAATTATCTTCATAATCACTTATTTGTTTTCCTTGAGCGGAACTTTTATGATGGCATTATAATCACATTCGTCGATGCAGAGTCCACACAGCGTGCAGGTCTCCACGTCAATCACGTGCTTCTCATATGGGGTGAAATTGATGGCATCGGATGGACAGCTGCGTGCACACTTGGTGCAACCCACACATTCATCGGTAATCTGAAGCTTGACCATGTCCTTGCAGGAACCGGTGCGGCAGATGCCATTCACATGTTCCTCGTACTCCTGACGGAAATAACGGAGGGTGGAGAGTACAGGATTTGGAGCAGTCTTTCCTAAACCGCAGAGTGCCGATTTCTTGATGCTGTTGGCCAGTTCCTCCAACAAATCTACATCTTTCATGGTAGCTCTTCCGGTGCATAACTTATTGAGAATGTCCAGCATGCGACGAATACCCACTCGGCAGAACGTACATTTTCCACAAGACTCATCACAGGTAAAGTTCAGGAAGTAGCGGGCCACATCAACCATACAGTTGCTTTCACTCAAAACCACCAGACCTCCAGAACCCATAATGGCTCCCATCTGGTTCAATGCATCAAAATCCACCTGTGCATCGCAGAGTGCTGCAGGGATACAACCACCCGATGGTCCACCGGTCTGTACGGCTTTCAGCTTCTCGCCACCTTCTACACCACCACCTATCTGCTCCACAATCTGGCGCAAGGTGGTACCCATAGGCACCTCAATCAAACCACCGTGGTTCACTTTTCCTGCCAAGGCAAATACCTTGGTTCCGCGACTGTTCTCCGTTCCTACCTTACGGTATTCCTGGGCGCCGTGACTAACCACATAGGCTATCTGACTTAACGTCTCTACATTATTTATTAAGGTAGGCTTGCCAAACAGACCAGCCTGTGCGGGATATGGTGGTCGCAAGTGTGGGAAACCACGCTTACCCTCTATAGAACCTATCAAGGCTGTCTCCTCACCGCACACAAAAGCGCCGGCACCCTCAAACACACGGAGGTGGAGACTGAAGTCCGTACCCATGATATGCTCGCCTAAATATCCGTTCTGCATGGCCATATCCAGGGCCTTACGGATACGGATGACTGCCTGTGGATACTCGGCACGAATGTAGAAGATACCCTCGTTTGCACCCACGGCATAGGCGGCAATGGCCAAGCCCTCGATGACGCGTAATGGATAGGATTCCAGCAAGATACGGTCCATGAATGCACCAGGGTCTCCCTCATCGCCATTACAGATAACGTATTTCTTATCGGCTTCATTTGCAGCCACCAGTTGCCATTTCCTTCCGGTAGGGAAACCACCACCGCCACGACCGCGGAGTCCACTTTCCAGCACTTCCTTCATCACCTCTTCACGGGTCATTTCCGTAAGGGCTTTCTTCAGTGCCTGGAAGCCACCTAATTTAATATACTCTTCAATATCCAATGGATTCATGTGGCCATAACCCTCGGTGGAAATGCGGTGCTGCCCTTCCAAGAAAGTGTTGATGTGCTGTGTACGCTCCTGCTCTGGCTTATACAGAATGTTATCCCATGTCAAGTCTGTGTGGAAGGTATCTATCTGATTCAGTACAGCATTCTTGAGACGGCGCAGGCGACTAGCAGGCTTGAAGTGATGCAAGAGTATCTCCTTGACTTCCTGTGGCTTGATGTTTGGATAACGGGTAATCTCCCCATTTGGCATGGCCACGTCTATCAATGGCACCTGATTACAAGCACCCACGCAAGAGATAGGCTTGATGCGTACCTGAATGCCCAACTCCTGGCATGCCTTGATGACAGCCTCACGCACCTCGGCAGTACCACTAGCCTGGCAGCAGTTCTCCATACCTAAGCGCACCTCGCCCTGTGGCTGCTCATGCTGCTGCTCTTCCTGAGCCAGCTTCTGTTGGCTGACGTATTCCTCAAATTCGGCCAGGACCTCGTTTACCCTACCCGGTTGAACATGGCCAAATATCTTATTATCAATCTGTACCACTGGAGCCAAGGCGCAGCATCCCAGACAAGCCACCTTCTCAATAGAGTACTGCTGATCGGCTGTCGTAATGGTGTTCTCATCCATTTTCAGCTCACGCTTGAACGCATCATACACGTTGTTTGCACCCTTTACATGGCAAGCGGTGCCAATACATACCTTAATGATATGCTTGCCATAAGGCACCATACGGAACTGAGAATAGAACGATGAAACGCTGATGAGCTGCGCACGGTCTATCTCCGTACGCTCATACAAACGGTTCAAGGCATCGGATGGCAGATAGTTGAACTCCGCCTGCATGGCCTGCAGCAGCGGAATAATCTGCTCACGATGGGTACCAATGCGGTCTATAATAGCATCGGTACGGCGCACCATAGCCTGGATTGCCTCATCGGGTGATGCAAATTTACAATCTTTACAGTCTGCCATATCAGTTCTTCTTTACACAGTAAATAGAATTGTCGGTACGTACCACCATCATGCCATCGGTAAAGGCTGGGGTGGCAAAAGTCTTCTCGCCGGTATTGAATGAGTGGAGTAAGCTGAAATCACCAGCAGAGAAGATATAGGCCTTACCGCTGTTACTGAAGAGGTAAACCTTTCCTTCAACAATCACAGGTGATGAATAGAAGGCATCGGACAGATCATGCTCCTTTACCAGCTCACCGGTTTCCGTGTTATATGCGCAAACCATACCATAGCTGGTAGCCACGAACAGCAGATTCTTGGTAGCAGCAGGGCTGGAACACTCTGGCAGATAATCGCTTGCCTCCCATTTTACCTCACCGGTAGCACCATCTATAGCTACACACTTGGAGTACTCACTGGCAGCATAGACCACGCCATTGTTCACCACAGGACTGGCACCTACCTCACCGGTAAGACACTCCACGCGCCACAGCTCTGTACCGTTCGATGGGTTGTAAGCTGCCACAGCAGGGTTACTGGTGGTAATGATGGCAGCCTTACCTCCTACGGTTCCAATTACTGGGGAACTCCATGCTATCTTATCCTTGGTACTCTTTGCCCAAAGCTGGTTACCGTTGGTGGCATTCAGTGCTATGAGCTGTGCCTTGGAGTTATTCAAATACTGGATAATCAGTTCATTACCGTACATCAGCAAGGAAGAGGCAAAACCGTAATGGTTGTCTGGAAGTCCAATGTTCTTACCCCACAGGCGCTTGCCTTCCATATCCACTCCGATGACATCACCGGTAGCAAAGATGGCGCAAACCTGCTTGCCATTGGTAGCTACGGTAGATCCTGCCAGACCGGTATCTGCATTTACCTTTGGCATGGTGCTTGGTGAACCTGGTATATTATCGGCCTTTACGGTCCACTTCAGTTCACCGGTATAGACATCGTAGCAATAGAGCTCACGGGCACTGGCATCGGCACCGGTAATGAATACGTTTCTGCCGTTGATGACAGGCGAGTTATAGCCGTGTTTTGGAATAGGTTTCTTCCACAGGATATTGGTTCCGCTCTTGAGGTCCCAGGTAGTTGCTATGCCACTGGCACCGGAAACACCGCTGGCGTTATTTCCGCGGAAGGCGTTTGAGGTGATCTTTGGAATAGGCAGACCGTCGTCCTCACCTTCGGAAACGGTAGTGGTATCGGCTTCGGCTATTGCAGTGGTATCCGACTGAAGTACTGCAACATCGCCGTCATCGGCTGCATTGGCATCGGCCATGAGCTCCTCGCCTTCTTCTACGGCTTTCTCTATCGTATCCCGCAGGGCTGGAGACGACAGGAAGGCAAACAGCAAGGCACCGGCTACTGCGGCAATACTACCCCAGGTCATGTAGTTACGGGACTTGCTCTTGTTCATCCATTCGTCTATAGCATCCAGTTCCTTTGAAGGCAACTTCTTGCTTTCCTTATAATAATAGCGCAGGCAAAGCACCAGCACGGCAGCCATTCCCACAAGGATATACACACCGGTCTTGAGGTGGCTCTCCTGGGTGAAATAGGCTTTACGGCTCAACAAATCCAGCTGTCGGATCTGTGCTTGCAAGGCCTCATTATCTCCATTACTCTCGTTTAACTGTTTCAGGGTTTCCATCACCTCGGTTTTCAGCGGTGTGGCCTTTCTTACCTGGAAGTAATTGACTACCAGCATAGTGGACAGTGCCAACATGAATACGGCAGTCACCAGGGCTACATTACGGAATATATTTTTGTTCATAGTCTTATTGTTTCTTTTTCAAGTTCTGAGGACAATAATCAAAACACTTGCCACAAGCCACACAGGTAGCGTGGTCTATCTCATATACCTTGCGGGTACGTTTCACTGACAGGCGGATGAGCTTGAAGCCCAGCACAAAACCTATCAGGGCACCTGCCAGGTAACCATAGATGCGGAACTGATGCTGCACCTCCTGCACCTGTGCCTCCAGCTCTTCCATGGAACGTCCCATCTCATTAAAGGCTGTCACCTCTAGGATAGGATCCATCTCTGGATTAGCCTCTTGCAACTGAATCAAATCATACAGATGCACATCTTTATGCGCACGACTTAATGCCTCGCTGTTGCTTCCCACGAACAGGGCACCGGCTAACGTAAGCAATGGCAGCAAGATGAAATACAGGAGCAGTCGCTTCACACCCTTCGCACGGTCTTCCTTCACCTGATTGGCAAATGGAGGACGGAGCGCATCCACCGGACAAGAGTGATGGCAGAGCTTACAGTCGATGCAACCTTTCTGGGTTACCTCCATCTTCTTTACGGATACGCTACCAAACACACTCAGGATAGCACCGTAAGGACACAGGAACTGACAGAACGGACGGCCAACGAAAATACTCATTATCAGCAGAATCACACCAAATGTTATCAGACCGATATCACCACCCAGGCGGAAGATGCCGATGAATGGATCTAAGCGACAAATGATAAACTGACTGCGTGTAGCTGCATATAGGATGGCAAATGCCAGGTAAATCCAAGGGATGAAACTCAGCGCCGAGGTCACAGCCTTGTTGATGCGGAAATGCTTCACGTTCACCAATTCCTGCAAGGCACCCAACGGACAGACGCCCGCACAGAACACACGTCCAAACAGGAACGTGAAAAGAATAGGCAGCAAGAAAATCAGCAGCACATACAGGGGCAAGTGATAGGATGAATCTGCCAGTGCCAGCACCACGTTCTGCACAGCACCTATGGAGCAGACACAGCCGTTGCGGTAAAATCCGAAATACAACACGGAGAACACAGACACCCCGAAGATAGCCTTACGGCTCTGCTTCTTGTGGGTAGCCCATGCCACCACGCTCATCATAGCCACCATCAAGATGACATCCATCCAGTTCCAGAACTGCTCGTAAGGAACAGGGTGCTGGATATCTGGGTACTGATAGCCCGATGTGAAATCAGGCTTTGGGAAACGGGCTACCGCTCCAGCATACAACTGGTTCAGCACCAGCGTCAGGAAAACAAAAATCTTTTTCATGCGTGGTCTTTCAGTTTATAAGCCATTTCGTAAGGCACACGCTGGATAGCGCCTGACACACAGACTCTTGAGATTTTACATTCATTACAATTCAAGCACAGATCCTGCTGAATCTGGAGGAACAGGGAACCGTTTCCAAACGAGGTACAGCCCTTCACACACTTGCCACAGCCATTGCACAGGCTCTCGTCTATGGTGTATTCAAAATATGGCTCCTCCACAAATTTGCGGGTAATGGCACCTGTAGGGCACATCATGTTCTCCGCTGCGGTATTAAGGTCCTTCACGCTTGGACGATAGTAGCCACCGCACAAATCACAGTAGCCACACACCAGGTTGGCGTGGAAGCACTTCACTGCAGAAACCGGGAGTACGCAATCTGTCTCACAGCGTCCACACTGCGTACACTTGGTAGAGTCAATCTGCCAGAATAAATCCGATGAGCTCATGTTAGCCTTGGTAGCTAATGCGCCACCGGTAGCTAAAATGGAGCCTCCAGCTAGGACAGAGCCGCATTTTCGGAGGAATTCCCTGCGACTGATAGGGCTCTTTTTGGTATTCTTATCTTCTGCCATGTTCTCTTATGCTAAAACTTTCATTGGGCAATCCAGCGTGCAACTACCACAGAGAGTTTGTTGGCTGACTTGCTTATTATATTGAAATACAGACACTTTATTTCCACCCACCACAATGAGCTTATCGTTATACACACGCATATCATAGGCAGAGTGTCCACCACCAAGTGCCTGCTGATCCAACAGCACGCTGCGGAACTGACCGTCCTTACTGTAGCAGCTGATGCGAGGCACACCCTTCTCCGATGTCAGAATCTCACCGGTAGATGTGGTGGTCAGCATCACAGGGTTACAGCAGCCACTGAAGGCACCTTCCTGGGCTCCGGCCTTTCCAAACGATGCCACAAAATCACCGGCTGCGGTGTATTGCTCTATCAAGTGGCGACCAGGGTTAGACACATATACATTCCCGTCCATGGTGGTAATGCCAAAGGAATAGCTTGGAACGATGAAACCCTCGGGACTGTTGATGAAACGTGCCAAAGTGCCATCCAGCTCGTACTTGCAGATGTTCTTGTTGCTGGCATCGGTCACAAATACACCTCCCTCAAAGGCAGCGATGGAGCAATAATCAGAGTTGTCACTGCAGGCATCCCAGTCCTTCACCAAATCGCCTTGCATGGTATAGACCTCTATGCGTGCGGCATATAGCAGGTAGATTTGGTCTTCATATACAGCTAAGTCACGTACATCGCTTGGCACGGAGAAATTATGCTGCAACTCTCCAGAAATGCCGTATATATATATATTATTAGGTGTAGCTAAAATCACGTTTCCCTTGTTCATCTCAAAGGCAGTCACCTCATCAGGTGCCAGGAAACCAAAGGTTCTGCGGTAAGGCGACACAAATTTCGTGTGCTTCTGTGCTGCCGCATCCTCGTCCTTCACCAAATCGCTGTCATAGAACAAACGGTCTGGATGGAAGAACATCTTCCACAAACTGCTGCCTGCTACACCCACAAACAAACTGCCTAAGGCTACAGAGCCTCCGATGTGCAGGAATTTCCTACGGGTAATCTTATCCATATTATTCTGAAATCTTTAAGCAAACCACATTTTTTGAGTCGCGTACTATCAAGCGTCCATCGGCATAAGCCATAGGGCCCCAGGCATCTATACCTTCTTCCATAATGCGCTGTTTCTTGAGCAGCTGCATGGATTTGGCAGCGACTTTATATACATATAGCTCTCCGTCTTCCTTGAAAGCCAGGAACTTATCGTCTATCATCATGAAAGGACCCAAGCCGAAACGCTCATCTGCTGCCGAGGTCCAGATAGGACGATGCAGGTCTCCAGGGTTATAGCAGGCAATGCGCTCACGCATACCGCCACCGTCTTTTGGGAGGATGGTGATGAGCATGCCCTCGTACTGGAGCGGCGTCTGCTGCTCACAGCTCATACCCTTGTCGGCTTTATAGGAATCCTTTATCTCTGCTCTCCAGTTTCCTCCGGCGTTATCCACCTGCAACAGGGCACCTCCGGCACCGTAGCCTGCCACCAGGAAAATCTGGTTGTTTGAAATCTGAAGTGGCGATGGCGCTACCACCGATGGCTGCCACTTGGAAGCACTCCACAGCAGCTTGCCCTGGTCTGCCTTCTCTGCCGATACGCCACAAACGCCACCTACACCGATATAGACAAACTGCGCCTTTCCACCTAAGGTCATCGGCATGACCGAGGAGTGCGACATCTTGAAACCGGGTTCATTTGGGGTTTCCCAAAGTATCTCACCGGTCTTGGCATCTACGCCACACAGCAAGGTTTCCTTTCCTGCAGGAGCCAGTACCAATATGCCGTCTTGTACCAATGGGCACTGTCCGGTGTACCAGAATGGAATCTCAGATTCATACTGTTTCTTCATGTCCAGGGTCCAGAGCATATCGCCAGTCTGCTGGTCGCAGCACATGACATATCCTTCCGGACTGATGGTAATGACCAGATTTTCAAACAGTGCAGGAATGGTACGTGAGAATCCGTGGTTACGTTTCATCGGTACGCGATACCAGCGTCGCCACAGTTCCTTTCCGGTTTCCAGGTTGAAACAGCGCAAGGCATCGGAGCTTAGCTGCTCATTGTAATCCAGCACAAACACACGGCCTTTCCCAATCACTGGAGCGGCATGCCCCTCGCCGGTCTCAAAGGACCACAGCACAGGGAAATCCCCCGATGCCAGTTTCAAGCCTGCGTTCTTTACCTTATTATCCTTGTCTGCACCTCGGAATCCAGGCCATACGCCTTCAAATCCCTCGGGTTCAGTAGCGTCGTCGTACTTCATGAAGTACTCTCCTACTACCACCTCATCGGCCTTTCTGGAAGAACCCGCGGGACGGTTGTCCGCACCGGGCACCTGCTCTGTGAATCCTGTACTTGGATCATAGAGATGCCAGCCAATGAGTACCAGCAGCCAGAACGCTGCCACTCCTACCGTAATTGCTTTCGTTTTATTCATGTTATTCTTTTTCTTTTCCGCCTATCCCCTCTCTCTTCCTGTCATCCTGAACGCTAGTGAAGGATCTCGTCCAATATTACTAGTCCTTATTGGACGAGATTCTTCGCTCCGCTCAGAATGACAAGGGGGGGGGGTAATTCCTTTTCCGCCTGTCCCTCTCTCTCTGTCATCCTTGACAAAGTGGTGTATCGTTTCAACGCCCACAACAGGAACGTTAAATTATACATTTTTTCAGAATACCAGAGGCGACTGAAATACAGGCCTATGGGTTCTTCGTCATACAAATGTCCAGTCTTATAGGTTTCGTACAGGTAATCCCATGCACGATTCTTTACTGCTTCTTGACCAGGGAACCAACTCAAGGCTGCCAGCACCCTGCTGGTGTAAGTTACCTTGGAACGCACACCCAGGTTACCACCCCAGCCTCCATCTGCGTTTTGGGTTTGCAAGAGGAAACCCAACTGATGCTCAGCCAGTTCCACGGCTCTTGGATGACCAGTGGCCATGAGATAGTCTATGGCTGTAGCCGTACCATATACCGGTGCATGCTCATCGGCGGCATCCTGATCTCCAAACCACAGCGGGGTCCATCCGTGCTGGACATCCTGGTTCTTTTCCAGCCAATCCAGCAGGCGGGTAAAGCTCTTCTCCACCTTCACACGGAAAGCCGAAGGCAAATCCTTCATCCACAAGCCCATGGCTAAGACGGCATGCGAGGTGATGTCCGGAGAACTCCTGTCGAAAGGCAACTTACCCCACCCCTTGCAGAAGGTAGGCATGCCACCATCGTTGTTCTGCAGGATCATCAGCCAGTTGATGCCGTTGCAGATGACCTCATCACAAGGATACCCCAAGGCATGCAGCGCCACCAAGGCACCCGATGTATCATCGCCATCGGGCACAGAGCCACTCAAGTCGCTCCATCCCCATCCACCAGGAGCTGCTCCCGTGAACGGATGCACGGCACGTGTGGCATTCCGCTGAATGATATCCGCTAATTGCACACGGTCCTCGAATTCTTTTCCTAATATCTTGGCACTCAAGCTGGTAACCCAGCTAGCCAAGTTTGTATCTATAGGCCATGAGCCATCTTCACGCACGGTGTCCACCAGGAACTGCGCACACTTTTGGGTAACCTCATGCTCGCGGAAACCACCCTCGGCCAGGCACATGCTCACAAAAGCTGTTAGCGGTGCTGCCTCCAGGAAGCCACCATCTGCAGGCTGCAGTTTCACCAACTCACGCATGGCCTTAGGCACAAATGCCTCGCGGATAAAGGAGAGCATGCCCCCCTTGCGGCGCATCTGACAGATACCTATGGCTATCAATGCCGGAATGGCATAACTCACCACGGGCAGATTCAGGAAGCGGAAGAAGCGCTGGGGCAAGGTAGCCAACTCAAATGGAAACGGTGGAATCTTCTTCCAGTCCTTTACCACACCCGCTAAGGCGCACATCATGAGGATAGGCACGGAGAAAGTCAGGTCCTTTCCGTAATAATCCAGCACACCTTTTATTAGAGCCTCCTCGGAGTCCCCGCCAAACCGGGCATTCAGGTAGGCACGGGTCTGCAGCGCCTTCTCCCCTACAGCCACTAAGGACACGTAAGTCAGCAAGGTAGCCGTCATGTTCGATGGGCTCTCCACAGAATCCCCCCATGAGCCATCGGGACACATGGTCTCCTGCAGCCAGTGAATGCCACCCGCTATCTCCTTCTTATATTTTTCGGCATCGATGCTATGCAGCGCAAACACAGACACCGAGGTAGAGATGGCACTGCTGGACAGCAATCCCCTCCACATGCCATCGGCGGAACGTAAAGCCATTAAACGCTCCAGGGCATCGGTCTGCATTTCTTTCAACTGTTCTCTATTCATCGTGAGCCTAACGCTAATAATCCATAAAATACATACTCTACATCGCTGTACTCATCCAGCAGTGTGGGGGCAAATCCGCCATTCTCCAACCAGTGAGACTCCACAAAATCGGCCACTTCCACCTTAGGTTTCTTTCCACAGAGGTGAAGCGTGAACGCTGCCACTCCCGTAGAGAGCAAGTCCGGAATAGGTGCTTCTGGATTGGCACGAAAGCCACCGGTCTCATCTTGCAAACTACTGAGCCACTGCAGGGATTCCTCATCCGCAGCCCCTACTTGCCACAGCATGGCCAATGCCGCACAAGTGGCATTTGTGGTAGGTTCCGGCCGTTGCAAGGTTTGGGCATACCCACCTTTCTCCGCGCGGAAAGCCTGCAGCTCATGCACCTGTTTCTCTTTTGATGGGCGGTTCAAACGCAGTTCCTGATTCAGGAAGCGGAAGAACAGCGGATAAACCCCACCATCTTTCTCCTCCTTCCCAAAAGAAACCACCAGCGGGCGCACGCGTGGAATCCAGCAGCCTTTCAGGGCTTGTTCCAGCAAGACACCAAACTGGGTGTAATACGGTTCCACCCCACCGCCAGGACCACCATATCCACCGCTTTTCTGCTGACTTTTCACAAAAGCCTGCACCGCCATGCGCCCCACGGGGCTCAGCAGTTTCACAGCTCTGCGCAGGGAGAACCACACGCGTATGGATAAGGGCCACTTCATGTTATCTTTTCAATATCTTTTCAGTTACCTGGAACAGTAATCGCTTGAGTTCCAGACAATCTACATTTTTCAACGCATCTAAGGCCTGCTGATGGTAGGTATCCAGCAGCTCCTCTACCTGCTGCAGGATTTCCTTTAATACCGGTGCATGTGCAGGCTTTTGCAGTACAGTCTTCATGTCTTGAGCCTGCAGCAGTTCTGCCACCAGTCCCTGGTGCTGCTCCTGTTCACAGAGCAAGGCCAGCACGGCACTTGGGCGCAAAGCCACCGGATGATCCTCGGTAAAATCGTCCAGGTCATCCTTCAGCTGATAGGCTATGCCTAACGCATTGGAATACTGCTGCAGCACAGGGCGCAGATGCACAAAGTTACCCGTACACATCATACCTAAGAGCAGAGACACCTCAAATGCAGGTACGGTCTTGTGGGTAAAGATATCCATCACAAACGCCAGGGTCACCGGTGTAGGATTAGCGCACCACGTAAGCTCTGCGCCTTGACCCTTACACAGGGCAATGTGCGCATTGGCAATAGCGCGCACCAGCTCTGGGTTCTGACTCTGTGCCAGGATGCGATAGCCTTCACCCAAGAGGAAATCGCCGGCATTGATGGCCCATGCATCGCCATAGAGGGCATTCACGGTAGGCTGGCCATAACGCACCATATCCCCATCCTGAATGTCATCGTGAATGAGCGAAGCCTTATGGAAGCACTCCACGGCCACAGCTGCGCGATGCACATCCTCGGTCATGGTCACATCACCGGTAAGGCTCTGATAGACAGCAGCTACCAGGTATGGGCGCCAGCGATGTCCCTGGCCATTCATCCACTCAAAGGATACCTTGCTGGTCTGATCCGTCACAGGGCTCAGCATGCAAGCCAGCTCATCGGCAGAGAACCACTGGGAGATGCGTTCCCGTATCTGCTCGTGGTTCATCAGGGTAATCTGTTCATTTTCCTTCTCCATGCCCATGAGTTCACGCACGTAGGCATCATCTACATGGGTATTCATGCAGCCGCAGTCGTTCAGTGGAATGGCTATTCCAGGTACGGCATGGCGCACCAGCAGCGGGAAGGCTTTCTCCAGGGAATCCAGGCAGCTCACACCTATCACGGCATCAATCACTTGATTCTCTATGAGTTCTATGACCTGCGTGAATCCTTCGGCTACCATGCTCAGCACGCCTAATTCATCGGCTTTATCCTGTAAGGTAGGAATCAGGCAAGAGCCACAGCGGTGACAGAGCAAGCCAAACTCATCGAACTCTCCCTTGCAGCTGCCGTGCTTACTCAGGCATTTAGGCAGGAGCAACAGGCGGCGTTCAAACGGAATGCCAGCCACCACGTCTTTCCACACCTGGTTATGTATTTCCACCATCAGCCAGTCGCGCAGGCCGGTCTCCAGCTGCTGCTCTGCTATGAACGCATCGGCCAGTTCCTCCAACTGCTTGATAGACAGTGGCGGACAGAGTTGCTGTGCTGCCACATAGCCGTCCAGCTTGGCACGCATAGCCGTACGTTCATCGGCTGTAGATGGTATGATTCTCTTATCCATAAACTCCAAATCCAAAGAAATAGTTTCTCTTTAGCCAGCGGTAAGGGGCACTCATTTCAGGAATGGCCTCACTGCCCATATCATGTCCGGAAACCGGATGCATGTGTTCATATTCTTGCAGCACGGTGCCGCGCGATGTGGTATCCACAGCCTCATGCTGGCGCAGGAAAGCGGCCAGTCGCTGAGGGTCTTCCATCAGAATGCAGCCCCTGCTAGTCTCCGCAGTCATGTCACGCAGAGCAGCCAGGAAGGCACTGTCGCGGAACTTGTCGTAGGTATCCGTGCCCTCGGCATTCATGAATTCCCGCGCCATTTGCAGTGGCGGACAGAACTCCAGGGCTCCCGATGGGGAGATGTGGTGGCTCATGCCGGTAGCAGCAGGGCACATGGCCTGCCCCTTGTCGTCCCAATAG
>JAUNHZ010000171.1 GCA_030523705.1 Bacteroidales bacterium | reverse complement strand
GACTCTTCGGCTTCAAAGAGTCCTTTTGAAGTTTACTTGCGGATTTGAGGTTTACTATTTCCCTTGGAATCTGCCCCACCGGTGGAAGGCTAGCCTGATAGAAATCTTTTACACGAATATGGTTCTTAAGGAGTGATTCTATCTGAGCCATGAGTACCTGACTATTGAATGGCTTGGCCAGATAGACATCGGCACCTTCTTCCAAGCCCTTCACACGCTGTTCGTCCAACGAGCAAGAGGTAAGCATGAGCACAGGAATATGACTGGTAGCTGCGCCTGTCTTCAACTTCTGGCAACACTCTAAACCATCCATAACCGGCATCATCACATCACAGATAATGACATCAGGAATGGTTTCCGTAGCCTTCTGCAAACCCTCCAAACCATTCTTGGCCCTGATAATGCGATACTTATCTTTTAATAAGGTATAAAGGAAAGCACGGATATCTGCATTATCGTCAATGACCAAGACAATAGGCTTTGGCTCCTCTTCTGTTACCGTTAGCTGCTCTGCCGTATCTTCTTCCTCTATTTCTGGATTTTCTGTTTCTGGATTCAACCGATACTTATAGTCCTTGTCTTCAAGCTGACATTCGGCATCTCTCAGTGGCAAACTGATGGTAAATATAGCCCCCGTTCCTTCAGCCTGGTTTTCTCCCTTAATGGTACCTCCATGAAGCTCCACAAAACTTTTGGCCAGTGCCAATCCCAATCCGGTACCTTCATGGTTGGCTGCATCCACCTGATAGTAGTTTTCAAATATGCGCTGAATATGCTTTTCATCAATGCCGGTACCCGTATCACAAACCTTGATAATCATTTGCTGCTTTTCCCGCGACAGCAAAATGGAAATGGTGCCGCCCTTAGGGGTATACTTGAACGCATTACCCACCAGATTATAGAAGATTCGTTCCAGCTTGTTCACATCTATCCTATTATGATAGTCGCCTTCCTGCGCATGGAACACCAGCGAAATCTCCTTCTTATCAGCCATACTCTGGAAAGAATCATGCCAATCTTGCAGGATCTTCTTCATATCCACTACTTTCAGATGAAGTTCCATCTTATCACTTTCAGTCTTGCGGAAATCCAGGATCTGATTCACTAGCCGGAGCAAGACACCCACATTACGATGAGCCATCTTCAGCAACTTATGTTCCTCCTGAGCAAGATTCTCTTTCTGCAAGACACGCTCTATAGGAGCTGAAATCAGTGTCAGAGGGGTTCTGAAATCATGACTGATATTGGTAAAGAACATCAGCTTAGCCAGGGTAGCCTGCTCCAATTCATGCGTCAGCTTCAATAGATCGTCACGTTGCTTGACCAAAGTAACCTGCTGGTTTTTCAAGCGTTCATTTACTCTCTTCTTGAACTGATAAGAACGGAAGAGCGCTACAAAAAGCCCCAAGGTTGCCAACAAGAAGGCTAGAAGTACATAAAGCAAAGTTGTCTCCAAATTATTCAGCCTCCAGAAATAATCCACTTTATCCTTCAGTTTCTTGACCTTCTCTACCTCACGGTCAATGCCTCGCAAGAAGGCACGTGACAATTCTGCATCTTCCTTGTTGCTAATGACATACGTTTCCAAAATGTTATCACGTTGGAATTCTTCTCCTTGGAGAATACGCACCGCAGTCTGAATAATAAACTCACCTCCAGTAGGATAAGTGACCGAAGCATCTAGTTTCCCTTCTGTAATTGCCTTTAATCCAACATTGTAGATACCATCCACGCCAATAGTTTTTATATGGTTTCCCGGATAGAGTGCATCGATTTTTTCCTTCACACTTATAGCCATTCGGTCGTTATGGGCTACAATCAGATCTGCATCCGGATAAAGTTTAAGCAGGGAGTCGGTTTTTGATGCGGCTACACCGGCATTCCACTGCCCATCCACACTGGCACAAATGGTGATTTCGGGATGTCCCTTCAACCCTTTCACCAGACCCTCATGGCGGAGAACAGCCGGAGAAGAATCCATGCTGCCTGTAAATTCCAGGATCTTTCCACCTTTCGGCAGTTGACTGACCACATATTCTGCCAAGTAGGTTCCAATTTCCACATTATTTCCACCAATAAAAGATGTATAGGAATCACCGGAAGTCTTGCGATCGAACAAGACCACAGGTGTTCCCTGCTTGACTGCCTTAGTAAGAATATCGGTAAAAGTTTCTGCCTCCATAGGGGAAACTACCAGCAAATCCACCTTCTTTTCTAAAAAATACTGAATGTCCTTGAGTTGTTGATTCCTATTATCTTTTGCACTAAGCAATTCCATGACAACATCGTCATGTAGCAGGAGTTCATGCTCCATCTCCTTGTTCTGCTGTTCACGCCAATCGTCAGAGCTACATTGAGAGACACCTATCAAGAACGCCTTCTTGGGATTTGAACAAGAGTTCAATACCAAGCAAAGCAATAGGCAGCTCCATATTGAGAGAACAGACTTAAGCAAGCAATTTAGGTTCTGGTTCATATTTATAGGGTTTGTCATAGTAGCATGGGCAAAGATACTTTTTTTTCTGCAAAATGATTACTATTTATTCAAGAAATGTTGCAAAAAATATAATTAATACATTTTCTTCTTTAGGGAAAATCCCCGTATCAATTAGGACTTTTCCTTTGCAAGGGGATTTTAACCCCCGTACTTTTGCATCAGAGATAAGAAACAAGCAGAATAACCACTAAAAAATTAAAGATATGAAAAAGTTCATTTACATACTGATTGGAGTCCTGATGACCATGTGCTTGTCAAGCTGCTTCGGTCCAGAGTTCTGGGATGACGGGTATTATTATCCAGGCGGAACTGTTGTGGTAGTTCACGATCATCATCCTGTTCCACATCACGGACCAGTCTATCATGGCAGAGGTCATCGCTATTAAGATATAGGGAAAATCCCCCACGCAATTAGGGAAATTCCTTTGCCAGGGGGATTTTATACCCGTAATTTTGCAACAGTTAAAAGCGCTAATAAAAGGAAACTACTCTAGACATAACCAGGTTGGATATAGGTCTAAGTTTTTTGAAGGAAAAAGATTGATTAAGTTTTTGGGGATAAAGTTTTATAATTAAACTGTTTGTGTGTTTTTCATGGTATTATTTTAAGGAAAAAAGACCTGCTGAGAAGCAGGTTTTTTTGTTATCAAATTAAACAGAAGCTCCTTTTTTGAATTCAATCTGCTTTTTTACAAAAAAATATGTGTATCTTTGTACTCGCATTCTATGAAAACCATAAATACAAGGAGGTAAACCCTTCCTGCATACACCTAGATAAATGAAAAACATACTACTTGCCATGATTGGCTTTTTAGTGTCCTTATGTGCATTCGGACAAGAAGAAGTTTATCAAGTCAAAAATTATAATACGATTCTTACCCCATGTCAACTGGGTAATAACTGCGCGTACCAGGACCATTTTGGTACACTGTGGATAGGAAATGAAGATGGGCTATTTACCTTCGATGGCATTTCCATCAAAAAGCACGTTCTGCCGCAAAAGAACCAACAAGACTTTTCAAAGTATAGCATCTATGCCATCACAGAAGATGAGGAACAAACACTTTGGATAGGTACTTCCTCGGGCGTGTTCTATAGATCTTCTAATGGTTTCCAACCGTTTTCCACACGTAGCAAATACCAGGTAGCTATCAGCAGCAAGGTGAGTAAAATAGCTACACACGGAGACTTTGTATGGATGGCAACAGAAGGACAAGGACTTTTTCTATATAATAAAAAGAGCCAGCACCTGACGCATATCAATCAGCATGCGGCCATGTACACTGACCTTTGTATTGACGGGCAGATTGTGTACGCTTCCACCTACAGTGGCTTGATTCTCACATTCAGCATTGACGGACAACTTATAGATAAAATAAACCTACCGGCCTATCACCGTATCAAATGTATGCAGGTTACACCACAGAGTGTATGGATAGGCACAGCACAGCATTCACTTTTCAAGATTAACAAGAAAACTAAAAATGTCCAAGTCATTGATTTACCTGACGCCTCTTTCCGTAACATCTACAGCATGGCCGTTTCCAAGAAACATATCATCTTGGGTACTGATTATGGTGCCTTCCAAATGCCTATAGAGGGTGAAGGTGATTATCAACCTCTGAGAGACAAGTTTGGCGATGAAATCTTCACCTATGAGAGTGAGATTCGAAGCATAGCCAAAGACAAGGACGGAGGTCTCTGGCTCATGACCTACATGAATGGCATTTTACGCATCTCGCCCAATGGTACTGCTATCATGAACTTAGACTCACCTAATGGCCAGATAGTTTCTGCGCTATGCCCTGATCAGCAACAAGGGAAACTCTGGGTTGGAACACGTAATGGTCTGTTTATGCTGGATAAAGAAGAAAGGGGAGGTCTCCACCCTGTAGATATACCACACGAAAAACAAATGCCTCTTGAGATCAGAGCACTGTGCAAGGAGAATGACAACTTGTGGATAGGTCTCTACGGAAATGGACTCATGATTTATAACACGCAGACCAAAGCCAGCAAGTCATACCCAGATGCGCCAAAATTCATCAATAAGATTTTTAAGACATACCAAGGAGAAATCTTATTAGGTACAGATATGGGGTTATACACATTCCAGAAGGAAACGGCATCCTTTGTTCGAGAAGCAAAGTGGACAAACGAGGAATCCATCTATGAGATTATGGAAGATTCTCGCCATAACCTCTGGATAACTACCGCTAGTCAAAAAGCTTATCTCCGCAAAGCAGGAAAGACTTCTTTTGAGCCTCAAATCCGCAAGTAAACTTCAAAAGGACTCTTTGAAGCCGAAGAGTCC
>JAUNHZ010000170.1 GCA_030523705.1 Bacteroidales bacterium | reverse complement strand
ATCAATGACCATAAGGAAGTCCTTGGGAAAGAAATCTAGCAGGCAATATGGTCGAGTGCCCGGTTCACGTCCATCGAAATAACGAGAGTAATTCTCGATGCCACTGCAATGCCCAATTTCACGAAGCATCTCCATATCATAGGTGACACGTTCCTGCAGGCGTTTTGCTTCCAAAGGCTTGCCTATCTCCTCAAAGTAATTCACACGAGCAGTCAAATCATCCTCTATCTGATGGATGGCTGCCAAGGTGGATTCTTTCGTAGTCATGAAGAGATTTGCCGGATAAATCTTGTACTCGGGGAACTCTCCAATGCGAGTGCCATTGATAGGGTCTATCTCCTCAATGGAATCAATCTCGTCGTCCCAGAAAGAGATACGAAGAACATGGTCTGCATAGGCCAGGTAAATATCTACATTGTCTCCTTTCACACGGAAATTACCACGCTCTAAGGTCAGGTCATTTCGTACATATAAACTATCGACTAGCCGGCGAAGAAGGACATTGCGGTCTAAAAGCTGGCCTTTCTTCACTCCAATCACATTATTGTAGAAATCAGCAGGATTACCCATGCCATAGATACAGCTGACGGATGAAATGACCACTACATCATTTCGTCCGGAAAGGAGGGCAGAGGTGGCGGCTAAACGTAGTTTATCAATCTCATCGTTGATGGCCAAATCCTTTTCGATATAGGTGTCTGTGGTGGGAATGTAAGCTTCGGGCTGATAATAGTCATAGTAGGAAACGTAATACTCCACGGCATTGTTAGGAAAGAAACTCTTGAACTCACCATACAACTGTGCGGCCAGCGTTTTGTTGTGGCTAAGAATCAGTGTAGGCTTGTTTATGTTCTTAATGACATTGGCTATGGTAAAGGTCTTGCCTGATCCGGTAACACCCAATAAAGTCTGAGCGGGAATCCCTTGAAGGACACCCTCTGTCAGCTGCTTGATAGCTTCTGGCTGGTCGCCAGTAGGCTGGAAATCCGAGATCAGTTCAAATTTACCCATGGAATTTACATTAATTGGGGTGTAAAGTTAGTTAAATACGCTGGAAAAACCATATCGAGAACATTTTTTTAGAAATTAAAAGGTAGATTAAAAGAAAAACATTGTCCATATCAATGCTTTTTTGTAATTTTGCGCCAAATTTGGAATCATGAAAAAGAATCTAAACATCATATTGTTCCTAGCTGCTGTGGCTTTCACTAGCTGTGGTACCCATTCTCGTGTGGCAATGAGTCAGGATTATGAAGCCCGCTATGAGGCAGCAAAACAAGCTTATGCAGAAGGACACTATTCCCGTTGTGCCAATTTCCTCTCTGATATGATTGTGATGCTGAAGGGTACGGACAAAGCTCAGGAGAGCTTGTATATGATGGCGATGGCTCAGTATGGCATGGGGGATTATGAAACCGCTTCCACTTATTTCAAGCAGTTCTATAATACCTACCCAAAGGGTGACTTTACAGAGTTGGCTCGCTATAATTCAGGAAAGGCATTGTATAATGGTGTTCCTGACCCAAGATTGGATCAGACCAATACAGGTTTGGCTATTCAGGAATTGCAGACCTTCTTGGACTATTTCCCAACATCTGAGTTTAGAGATCATGCACAGGATATGATTTTCGAGCTCCAGGATAAGATGGTGGAGAAAGAATATATCAACGCTAAGCTTTACTATGATTTAGGCAGTTATTTTGGAAACTGTACTGAAGGTGGTAGTAACTATGAGGCGTGCGTGGTTACCTGTGAGAATACATTGAAGGATTATCCTTATACGAAGTTGCGCGAGGAACTGTATTATCTGAACTTTAAAGCTAAGTATGAACTGGCTCAGCAGAGTGTTGACGATAAGCAAGAGGTTCGTTACCGCAACGCCATCGATGAGTATTTTGGATTCAAGAATGAATTCCCAGAGAGTAAGTACATCAAGGAATTGGATAATCTCTATGCCAAGGCTGTAAAGCATGTGAACTTGGAAGAGGATGAAGAAGAATAATTAAATTTTTACAATAGATATGGATTACAAGAAAACAAACGCACCTACTAACACACAGACCCGTGATATCATGGATTTGTGCAAGGACACTAATAATATTTATGAGAGTGTTGCAATCATTGGTAAGCGTAGCAATCAGATTGCTCAGGATATTAAGACCGAGTTGCAGAACAAGTTGAAGGAGTTTGCTTCTATGAATGATAACTTGGAGGAAATCTTCGAGAACCGTGAGCAGATTGAAATTTCTCGTTTCTATGAGAAGTTGCCAAAGCCAACATTGATTGCTACTCAGGAGTTTACCGAAGGTAAGGTTTACTATCGTAATCCTGCAAAGGAGAAGGAAAACCTGTTCTAATCATGATACAGCGTATTCAATCTCTGTATCTGCTGATTGTGCTGATTTTATGCATCGTGTGCATGTGTCTGCCTGTCGGTAGATTTGTTGCTCAAAACGGAGATATTGCTGCTGTGCTCAACAACCTTACTGTAAAGGCTGGAGAACAGGTAAGCTATACTTCTTGGGCATTATTCCTGGAATTGTTGTTGGTTTGTATTCTGACATTTTTTACGATCTTCACTTATAAGAAGCGTATGCGTCAGATCCGAATGACCGTGTTCTCTTCCATCCTGTTGATTGGATGGTATGTGACTTATGGCGCATTCATCTATATTCTGGGTGATCAGTTAGATGCAAGCTTTAAACCAACGCTTAGCGCAGCTTTTCCATTGGTTGCATTAATTTTGAATTGGCTCGCTATCCGTGCCATTGGAGCTGATGAGTTCCTGGTCCGCTCATTGGATCGTATCCGATAATTCGATTGTACAAAATAAGAAAGCCGTGTTCCTTTGAGGAGCACGGCTTTTTGTTGTTATCGGATATTTGGATTCTTGGTCTTTAGGATATCGAACAAGTAGCCAACTTTAAACGTGATTGCCGAATGGCCTGAACGACCAAAATAGCCTTTGCTGCTGTTGTCGTAGAAATCACGGAGGCCATAGTAATATCTGGCTTCAAGCTGGAAATGTCCCAGCTTAGGGGAGGAGACTTCCATGCCGGCACCAGCTGTAATGCCATAGTCTAATTTATTGTCGGCGTCATGAGAGTACTGATAGGTGTGAGTGCGGTCTTCTGGTTTCCAATCGCTGTCCATTGTCTGGCTCTCAGATAAGAGAATGCCCATCTGAGGTCCTAGTACGATATAGCCTTGAGCTCCTTTACGCTCTCTTCCCCAAGCTAAACGAGCTAAGAGAGGGAACTGTAGATAGTTCATGGTCTTTGAGAAGGTTGCGGTAGTTTCATCTGCAATCTCTTTCCAACCTTGGGTAGCATAGTTGCATTCCAACTGTATAGCGCAGACTGCTGTGATGTATTTCTCACAGGTATAGCGAAGAGTAATACCTGCATTCTTACCCATGAGAGAGCCTTGCTTTACGCTTGGATTGAAACTCACGCTGGACATGTTTACACCTCCTGTAACGCCGATTGCAAAGTCGTTACGAGCGTCACCAACCTGAGCCATTAAAGTGCTTGAACTTGTACAAGCTAAGGCCAAAGCCAATTTCTTTATATCAATATTCCACATTGACTACTTTCTTGTTGAAGTGTACATAGCCTACCTTGCGGTTCACAAATCCACCCATTGTTCCTGCTCGCTCAAACTCAATGAAGTTCTGGTATGTACGAGTGGTAAAATCTTTCAGATGCTCCTCAAAGGCTGTTCCGTAATTTGACAGGCCTTTAATGATGTAGAATGCAGTATCGTAACCTATGGTTGGTACAGAAGGCATGATGGTTGGCAGCTTGTCATTGTACCATTTCTGGTAATCTGCAGCCAATTGTTTTGAGGATGCATTCCCTGGGTTAAACCATACCTTTGAATAAATATAGGTATCTAACGCATAGAACTGCGTCTTCATATCACTGGCCATACTGAGCCATTCCTTGTGCCCAAACACGCTTACGCGTAAAGATGGTTTGTTATCTACCACTTTCTTCCATTGATTCATCATCTTCTTCATTAGTGGAAGAGAGGCAGAGTTCGGAACAATTACATTCTGTTTGGCAGTCTGCAAGGTCTTTTGGATAAGGTCATTGCTAGAATCAATGGCAAGGAATGTGTAGTTAATTCCTTTGTCGGAGAGTGTTTTTTTCAAGATATCGGTGAACTGTCCTCGAGAGGTGCGTGCATTCGAATCTTTCATGTCTAAAATGATGACATTTGCTTTTGCGAACTTGCGTACAAAGAAATCTGCAGCATCTTGATATAGCAATTGGGTAGCTGCATTCATGCTATACAGGTAAGGATTGCTGTTAACCTGATCAGTCTGTGTGAAGACAGTGCGAATTTGGTGGCTTCTAGCAAAGTCTGCAATCTTTCGCTCGTTGCGCTCAACTTGTGGACAGAATAACAAGTCAAGATCCTGTATGGCTGATACGTGAAGCAAGGAATCTACTTTCTCCTCGTTACGGCCCGTGTCACAAATGGTCAGTTCCATGTTTATACCTTGAGATTTCAACGAATTGATGGCTAGCATGAAACCCCTGTAATACATAATGGCAGAAGCACGCTTTGCCTTGTCTGTACTGCCAAATGGTAACATTATTGCTATTTTCATCCGTCCGAAATAGGAAACCTTTGGTTTGCTATTGGCAAATAGCTCTTCGTTCTCTGGAGCAACATCCTGAATGGTCTTGATTGTACGGTATGGGATGACAATGAATGAACCTTTCTTTAATTTGGCATTTGGTTTCTGCAAATCTGGATTTGCCTTCATTAATTCCTGCTCTGTCAATCCATATTGCTGGCAAAGACCATAGATGGTTTCGCCTTTCTTGACCTTATGCATTTCTTTAAACCAGTCTTGTGCATTGG
>JAUNHZ010000169.1 GCA_030523705.1 Bacteroidales bacterium | reverse complement strand
TGCTCAGGACCTTAAAATATGTTTAATGTTATAGTGCTGCGAAATTAAGGGTAATAAGAAACTGATGGCTATCAGCCAGGGTGGTACAGGTTTGGGTACCAAGGATTACTATACAGAGAACACTACTGCTATGGTAACTGCACGCGATGCCTATAAGGATTTGATGGTGGACTTGTTTGTCCTGACAGGCAGCAACGCAAAGCAGGCACGTGACAAGATGCAGAATGCTTGGCGTATTGAGAACCGCCTGGCTTTGGCACAGTTGGACCGCGACCAGATGCGTGACCCTTCTAAGACCTACCACTTGATTTCATACAGCGAGCTCAAGAGTCGTTATCCAAAATTGAACTGGGACTCTTTCTTCAAGATTTTAGGTGTAAGTCCTAAGGAAGTGAATGTCAGTGTGTTCTCTTTTGTGGATGAGCTGCAGACTATTCTGACTACCGAGAAGATGGAAGCCCTGAAGAACTATATGGAATGGAACCTGATTCGTGGTGCAGCCAACAACCTGAGCCCAGAGATTGAGGCTCGTTATTTTGAGTTCAGCGGCAAGGTGCTGCAGGGTGTATCTGAGCAGCAGCCTCTCTGGAAGCGTAGTCTCCAGGCTGTGAACCGTACCATGGGTATGGCACTGGGACAGATGTACGCCGAGAAATATTTCCCTGCAGAGAATAAGGAACGTATGGTTCAGTTGGTTAAGAACCTGCTCACCGCTATGGGCAAGCGTATCGATGCACAGGAATGGATGAGCGATGCTACCAAGCAGAAGGCACACGAGAAGCTGGACAAGTTCAGTGTCAAGATTGGTTACCCAGACAAGTGGAAGGATTATTCAGCATTGAACATCGATGGTTCTAAGAGCCTCTATGAGAACATGAAGGCCGTAAGTGTATGGAACTACTGGGACCGTGCCAACAAATTCACTCAGCCAACCGACAAGACTGAGATGGGTATGACTCCTCAGACCGTAAATGCATCTTACAGCTCTACCAGCAACGGCATCACTTTCCCTGCAGGTATCTTGCAGTATCCATTCTTTGATATGACTGCCGATGATGCGTTCAACTATGGTGCCATTGGTGTGGTTATCGGCCATGAGATTACCCACGGATTCGATGACAATGGTGCTCGTTACGATGGTGACGGCAACTTTAAGGACTGGTGGACTCCAGAGGATAAGAAGCAGTTTGAGGCTAAGGGCGATCAGCTGGCAGCATGGTTCGACAATATCGTGGTATTGAAGGGCGAGAATGGCGAGAAGGATTTGCATGCAAACGGCCGTTATACCTTAGGTGAGAACCTGTCAGACCATGGCGGTCTGGAGATTGCCTGGGAAGCTTACAAGGCTGCTACCGCTGGCAAGGAAGAGCAGGTTATTGATGGCCTGACTCCAGCTCAGCGCTTCTTCCTGGCTTATTCTTCAATCTGGGGACAGAACGTACGCGATGCAGAAATTATCCGCCGTACCAAGACCGACTCACACTCACTGGGTCGCTGGCGTGTGAACGGAACCCTTCCACACATCAATGCCTGGTATGAGGCATTTGGCATCAAGGAAGGTGATCCTATGTACCTGGCTCCAGAAAAGCGTGTGAAAATCTGGTAAGGTTCATATCATTATTTGATTAGCATTGTCATTCTGAGCGTTAGCGAAGAATCTCGTCCAATCAGGATAAGTAGTATTGGACGAGATCCTTCCCTCCGCTCAGGATGACATTTTTTGATTGGACGAGAACCTTCCCTCCGCTCAGGATGACAATTTTTTATGCAAACAGGGAAATCAATAGCGCTACTACGAAACCTGAGAAGCCAACTAAGGTCTCCATGATGGTCCAGGTGCGTAACGTAGTGCTTTCATCCATACCTGTAAGAGATTTAACCAGCCAGAAACCAGAGTCGTTAAAGTGTGAGCAAACGGTAGCTCTACCAGAATCTGAGGCTTGTTCAAATCCTCTATAGTCCAGCCCATACCAATTTTGAGCGGATCATTCTCGGGAGCCAGTTTCCTGACTTTCTGACTATTCAGTTCATTCATATTTGTGTTGTTTTTTTCATGGTTCTATCTCCGTAAATCTATTGAATGTTTTCCCATCGCGAGTGACCTTTTCAAAGAACATCTTCTCCGGACGTACCCAGTAGTTCTGCTCTCCGTAGAGCGCTTGGTAGACTACCATACGTTCCTGAGTCTCCGAGTCAAAGGCCGTGCGGACAAAACGATACTTACCACCCTTAAAATGCTGGAAATAACGTTCCTCCTTCTTAGGGAAGTCCATGAGCATCTTCTCAATGAGAGGCACATACCAAGTCTTGACCTCGTCGGCAGTAGGAGTGTGGCCACCCGGAAAATGGAACGCCTGATTATAATGCTCCAGGAACAAAGGCTTGAACTGCGCTAATGTATCCTGTTCCCCAAAGATGCCCCAGACCTTATCCTTCCAGTAAGGATTACAGTAGTTGAACTGCTCGTCCTGCACCTCCTGGAACTCACGGATCAGTGTCTCATCAATGACAAAATCCTGCTTGCCATCCATGCGTGGTGCCTTATACTGATGCTCACCGATGCGAGGCTTCAGGAACTCCGTCATCTCAAGGTGTGGATTTCCTAATAAGGCCGGGACACCCACTACAGGAGCCAGTATCTGTGCCAGGAAAGAACCGTTGCTGTTGCCAACCAACAAATCCGGTTTCTCCTTGTCGCAGAGCTGGTGAATGAATGCCAGTGCCTCTTTAGGGTGCATGGGCAAATCCGGGGTAAGTACACGCACCTTGCCCTCCAGTGCCTCTTTAAGCGCCTGCGCAGGGATGCAGCTTCCGCTGGCAAAGAATCCGTGTAAGAATACGATGGTCTTAGTCATAACTAGCGAATTTCAAGATAATCGGGGTAAAGTTAGCTTTTTTCTCTGAAAACAAGGGGGGAATACCCTAAAAAAGTGTATTTTTGTAATACTCAAAACTTCAAGAAAGCTTGGTGCCGGTTCATGTGCAGTTCCCTGCGACAGCTCACATGCAGCCACCAAGCTCCTTTTTTATTCCGCTCCAAGATAGCTTGATCAAAGTGTTTGCAGTTCTTTTCTATCCATGCTAGCCATTCCCGACCAATGGCAGGGGTAGGGACAATCAAGTCGGCCGCTTCCCCCTTCATGTGCTGCGAGTTAGGAACTCCACCCACAAGCTGGTTCAGTTCCCGACAGCGATAGCCACTGCTCACATGGATAGGTTTACCCACATGTTCCCTCAAAGGTTCCAGCACCTCTTGACAGAGATGCTGGAGATTTGAGATGAACGCTATGCCCGGTTCATTCGGTATGCCACATTGTGTGGCTTTCGCACTCCTGGTCGTTTCCTCCAGGGAAAAATGCGCTGTTAATTGTTGCATAGTGTTGCTTTCTGGTTACATTTTTAGAACGGTGTCACACCCAGGCCCAGGGCGCTGGCTACAGCACTGATAATAGTTAGCACAGTGTTAATAATCACGGTCCACTTGTTTTTCTTTTCTGTTGTCATACTCTTCGAATTAATTTGTAAATACATCAAAAATCTAATAAGCATATTCATACTTTCACTACTTCCATATTTGTCATTCTTCCCCCTCTTTGTTCCTTGTCATTCTGAGCGTTAGCGAAGAATCTCGTCCAATATTACTTAGTTGGATTGGACGGGATCCTTCATTTCGCTTCACTCCATTCAGGATGACAAAGAGTGGGGCAGGATGACAAGATTACTCTCCTAAGCCATTGTCACCGCCTCCTGCAGGTGGAGTCACTGGGGTGCTGCCACCAGTCTGGGTGTTATCCTGGTTATCACTAGGAGGAGTTACCACAGACTCTGCTGGAGCATTGTCATTCTCCTCGTCAGGCTTCAAGAACACCGCATCGGTCACACCATAGCTGCGTGCAGCCTCCGCAAACTTAGCCTGTGAGGTGTACTCCGCATAGAGGTCATTGTTCACCACCAAGATCTGGGTGGAGACCATGGTCTTGTTAGCCGTCTTGCGAGAGTGAACCCAGGCGAAAGCACCCTGTCCGCGGTCCGTGCCATGAGCCAGGAAGCCGTTTCGAGAAGCAAAGCCATACTCAGGAACCACATCGTAGAGCAGCGAGTCATCGTCCAGCATCAGCTCCACCTTACTCTTGGTGCAGACCACATAAGGATAGCCCTCGTTAGGATTGATGAGCTGCACGTAGCTGAAGTAGCTCAGCTGGTCACCATACTCCCAGTTGCTGTTGTTCTGCACGATAGCCTTCGCCAGTTCAGCCACGGTGGTAGCAGGGCCGATGATGAGGCTGCCCAAAGCGATGTCAGTCACTGCCGAAGCATCATTTCCCGTAACCAAGATAGAAGGCAGCGAACCCTGGGTGATCTTGTAAGGCGCTGCGATAGAAGCCTTCAGTGACGACTCCCTCTTGGTGAGGTACACCGGAGTAGCCTGCAAGTTGATGGACATGAACATGTTGTAGTCGCTCAAGTTCTGCGCCTTGTTCTCAAATCCATCGTGCAAAGCCTTGCTCGATGCCTGATAGATAGCCAGCACATTCGCCCACTTGGTACGCTGTCCCATCTGTCCCTTACTCTTCGGATTGCGAACGCTGGTTGCCTTCGCTGCCAGGACCTGCTGGCCCTTGTTCACTCGGTAGTTCAAGTCTCCCACAGAGCCTCGAATCTTACGCAAAATACCATTTCCTTTTGCCATTTTTGTTTTGTGTTTGTGTTGTTAATAATTTGTTGTCTGTGTCAATTGACAATGCAAAGATAAGCATGTAATCCGCTGAAAAACAAACGGATGGTCGCTATTGGTAGCGTATGGTCGCTAATGGTCGGAAATGGTCGCGAACCGAAGGTCCCGGACCTATCTGCCTTCGCTCTGACTCTTATGTTTCTCCTATCGATGTTATATCAAACATATATCAACCTTTTA
>JAUNHZ010000168.1:4526-5029 GCA_030523705.1 Bacteroidales bacterium | reverse complement strand
TCTCATGTTTCTTTCACTGAAATGGTGAAACCTACATGAAACCTACATGAAACGGACATGAAAGGAAAATGAAAGAAATAGTGAATTCAGGACAAAGTCACAAAAATGCCATCTATGACTTTTTCCTTACAAATTTACATCCAGTTGTAAAAAGAATTCTCTGGATCTGAGCCTAACCCATTGCTGAGTGGTTGATGCACTACCGTAATAGGTTTCTTGATATAGCTTCTTATTGAAGAGATTGTGAACGCCAAATGTCAGACGCGTTTTCTTGGAAGCTTTCCAATTCAAGTCCAAATCACCCAGCCATGAATAGCACCTCGGGGGCAGACCCCAGGGTGCTAATTTATTCAATGACCTTATTATCTCTCAAGAATTTATAGACATGGCCATTACCATACCCCGTGGTGCAGGCCAGAAGTTTCCCCTCTGGAGAAATAAGGAAAAAGGCTGGAATGCCGTTCACTCTCAGGCTTGTACTCAGTTTGGACTGACCGTTATTC
>JAUNHZ010000168.1:0-4486 GCA_030523705.1 Bacteroidales bacterium | reverse complement strand
AGTTTATGCGATGTTTTTCACAGGCCCTACGCCACATTTCATCTGATTCCAGAGAAATGCTTACCACTTGCAGCACCTGAGCATAACTACTTGATATCTCTTCAAGTTCTGGTATGGCTTTCAAGCATGGAGCACATGAATCTGTCCAGAAATCTAAAAGCACATATTTACCTCGGAAAGAAGAAAGTTCCACGGTGTTTCCCTGTAAGTCTTTCAGCCGCGCATCGACCAGATCTCCAATCTTCAGTTCTGGAGTCTTATTCAGCTTGACATTGATTTCCTTGGCCCACTCTTCTTCCTTCACCTTATCTGGAAGCGAGTTATAGACGAGATTCAGATAGTCCTCCATAAACGGAGAATCCAATACCTGCGCAAACATGCTCAGCCGGTGTCTCTTGACGTAGCTATAAGGTTGCATGGCCAACACAGGGAACTGAATACCGTACATGATGGTATCCAGCGCACGTATCTTGGCAGACAGTGCATCAGCCTTCTTCTGAAATTCATCAAGGACCTTCTTATCTTCTGTATTCATCATCTGAAGGGCAATGCCCCGCAATTGATTGGAATATTCCGAAGATTCTATCTCATATTCCTTAATGGAATTGATGTATTCCGTTTCATATTCCTGTTCCTTGACCTGTTCCGAGGTAAGCTTAAGGTTCCACGCATGACCGGGCTTCCCTCTCAGGTCATAGGTAGCGCCAGGTTTCAGATAAATATTCTGATAGGAACTTCCCCATCCCCTACCTTGAAAAGTCAGCATACAAGGTGTGATTTCTTCTGAAGGAGCATCAATCTCAAACTTGAACAAGGGTGTGGTTATCTCCTCCGTGTGGATGACCAATGCTGTCCTACCCTCAAACTTGGCCACCATAAGGGTTACCGGTTCTTTCAAATCTATAAACTTACCCTTTATGGTTACTTTCTGCGCATTAGCACCGGAAAGGATGTAAATCAACATGAAAAGTGAAAGTAAAAGTCTTTTTATCATAACGTGAGTTCGACGAAATATAAGTGTCTGTATATTTGATGATTATCAAAAATTGTCAGCCCCTTGGGGTTGACCCAAGGGGAGAAATTTTACAGGACTATCGGGCCGCTGCTGGTTCTGGATTTTGGTTTCTTTTCCTTGGCATCGAATTTATAGATGCACTGGAACATGGCGTAATGATGGAAGTTGGTAGGCATACGCTCTGAACGAGTGGTGCTGGTTTCACTGTTATAATAACGCTGGTCTTTGTTGAACAGGTCATTTACGTCCAGCGTAAGGGTCAAGTACTTGGTTGGTTCATAGGTAACACCACCGTTAATCACCAGGTAGTCACGGTTGAAGCGACTGTTGTTATAGCCTTTCTTTCCTTTGAAGGATGGTGCAAAACCAAGTTTGAACAAGCCTATGGTGTATAGGAAGTTCGTATTCAGGCTATACCCATACAGATCATAACCCTCTACCTTGTCGCCTGTATAGGTATAATGGCTCCAGTTTCCCGATGGGTTAATGGTCATTTTCACTTTCCGCTTGCTGTATTCAAATTTTGGTCCGTAGCTCAAACGGGTGTAGTTCTGCTGGGTAAGCGTACGCTCATTCTTTCCTTCTATAATAGTCAATACGCCATAGGAATCGCTGAGACTGGCATTCAGCACGTTGTCCCACTGCCAGTCATCGTTCAACGCGCGTGAATAATTGGTACGGAATGACCAGCTGTCTCCACCCTTGGTATTCTCCTGATGCATGCGGTATGCACCGGTCTCTGGATTATAGTAGCCTACCTGTTGCACAGGGTCAAAGTCTTTTGAGTAACTGAGCGTAAGCGACAGTGACTGGTCGTGCTTAGGCTGGATATAATTATAAACCAAGCTGTTACTGAATCTCTTGCTGTTCTTCAGGAATGGATTACCCTCTATGACCATGAGCGGATTGGTGTCATCTTTCATAGCCAGGGTCTGGAGAATATCCGTAGGATTACTACGGTAATCGATATCCAAGTTCAGTCTGTGATAGCGGTTTGGCTTGAACTGCACACTGAACGATGCCTGAGGAAGAACCAGGTTACGGGTAGCTAAGGTGTCCAGCTTTCCACGCTGGTAATCCATCTTCTCATGCATGAGATCCAAGGTGAATTCCGGATTTATGGTTAATTTTCCGACATTCCAGGTCAGGCCAACGCTTGGCATCTGCTCCAAGCCCGTGTAAGTCTCATCCATGGTATTTGCAAAATCGGCTGCACCGTTACGCATGCGGTCGTCCTGAATACGCTTGTGGCTGTAGTTCATGTCATAGTTCACACTGGCCTGCAGCTGCTGGCTCAGGTTGATGCGCATATTCATATTCGCGTTACCCAAAAGGTTCTTGGTCTGGGTATGGAAATCCTGAATATCTGTCTCATGGCGAGTAGCAGACTGGAAGAAATCATAGTCGGCCTGCTCATGAGACTGGGAGTCCTTGTCGTCATAGTTCAATCCCAGAATGAGCATTAAACTGTTCTTGCCAAAAATATGCGTGAGCTGCGAAGCGGCTCTCACCGACTTGCTCTTCTCATCTTGGAGCGACTGCGTAAAGCTCTTGTTCACCATCTGGTTGCCCAAAGCCTCCAGCAGGCCAGTTTCCTGATTGTCTGTATGATTTACCCTCCGCTTGGCGATGCTGGCAGAGAGATCCACATTCAGAATAGTGTTTGGCGACAAGTTCCTGTAGGTGCTGAAACGCAAAGGCGCATTGAGCTTATGTTCATAATCCGACTGACTGCTTACCTGAAGCGTAGGTGCCATGCCATCCAGGAAAGTCTCTACAGTAGTATGCTCATACTGACGGCCATCCTCATGATCCACAAACGTCATGATGTCCCATTTATCGTCGTTTCTGGAAGATTCAAACTTAGGTTTCCACGAATGCTGATAGCCGAAAGTCCCCAGCTGCTGGCGAAAGAGTATGCCGCTGGAACCTACCATGCCGCCACCGAACGCATACGGCTCCAGGCTCATGTTGTCATCCGCCGCTCGCAAGATAGCCATGAGCGGATTATGTTCACTCAAGAAATTTCCCGTGAGTTGGGCAGAATAGTTCCCAGAACTGTAACCCTGCAGATTAGCAGAGCCATACCACTTGTCCAGGAAGCTCTTCTTGATGGTTACGTCCAGCACGCGGTCCTCTTCTCCATCGTCCGTACCGGTGCGCTCCTCCAGTTCCGATTTCTTGTCGTATGCCTTGATATCTTGCACCGCTTCTACCGGGAGCTGCCCCAACATGCTCTCAGAGAACGCATCGTTTCCGTTCATTCTCAAGCGGATAGGCTTACCGTTCCATGACAGCTTGCCATTCTCATTGCTCACACCAGGCAACTTGGCGATGAGTGTCTCCAGGCGGTCCCCCTGCTCCAGATGGAAACCCTCTGGGTTAAAGACCACCGTATCGCCACGCATGGTGAAACGCTTGGCATGGCCGGTCACCTGCAAGGTCTTGAGCATGAACTCGGTAGGCTCCAGCTCAATATCCTTCAGGTAAAGTGTGTCCTTACCCTCGGCACAGGCTATGCGCATCTTCTTCTCGTAGTAGCCCAGGTAGCTGATGGTCATCTCATTCTTCATCCACTGGCTGCTGAATGTGAAAATACCCTTCTCATCGGTAGTAGCCCCCATATTCAAAATGGCCTTTCCCCTTTCCCCTAAGTCAATCTCTACCAGATTCTGGATGTTAGCTCCCTCCAGAGGTTCCTTGGTCTGTGCATCGACCACACGGCCCTTTACAATTTCCGGATACGCATGCAGCGCCAGGAACAACAACATTAAAATACTGAATACTCTCTTCATCATATCGTTTTCTTTTAATTATACTCCTTTTATCTATGACGTAAATTCCTTCTGTCTGTGACACTATTTTATGGGTGAAGAAATAGCCAGGCGAAAACCCGTGAACAGATTATAGTCCTGACGGGTAGACTTACTGCGGTTAGTAGTCCTGCAGAACGTGGAATAGGTATACCAACAACCTCCACGCATGATACGGCGCCCTTCCGACGGGCCTACAGGGTCCGTCTGCGCTTCCAGCGGATAAGGGGCGAAGCAGTCGCTGCACCATTCCCATACGTTTCCACTCATGTCGTAGATGCCTAACTCATTCGGTTTGAGCTGTTTCACGGGATGTGACGTCTCACCCGTATTGTCGCAATACCATCCCACCTCTCTCATGCGGTTGCCTCCGCTGAACTTATAGCCCTTAGAACGGTTCCCCCCTCTGCAGGCAAACTCCCATTCCGCCTCTGTAGGAAGACGGAACTCATACCCTGTCTCCCTGTTCAGCACATTCAGGAACTTCTGCAGATTATCCAGGTTCACCCTATCCACCGGATGCTGGGGACCTACGTTATACTTATAGCTGGGGTTCTTATCCATGAAAGCCATCCACAGTTCTTGGGTGGTCTCTGTCTCTGCTATACCTTAATTTCGCAGCACTATAACATTAAACATATTTTAAGGTCCTGAGCAA
>JAUNHZ010000167.1 GCA_030523705.1 Bacteroidales bacterium | reverse complement strand
CTATTCCGATGGCTCAAACCGTCAGGTTTTGAATAATCAGTGCAAGCCATATGAGTGTGTGGATGGTGATGATACAAGCCTTCCCGATGGCCTAACCGCTAATCTTGCAGTCAAGAAAATTCAAGAACTAAGCCAAAAGGAACAACCGTTCTGTTTAGCCGTAGGATTTTTTAAACCACATTTACCTTTTACATCACCTAAAAAATACTGGGATTTATATGATGAGTCCAAAATATCTCTGGCTCCAGAGCAGGATATTCCTGAGAATTGTCATGCAGAATTAGCCTTGCACAATAGTAGTGAGTTTAATCAATACAAACTAGGTGATGAGGTTGTTATGTTAGACCATAGAGTTGATGATTCCTATGCCCGGAAGCTTCGTCATGCCTATTTTGCTTGTATTAGCTATACAGATGCTCAAGTGGGTAAAGTGCTTGATGCTTTGGAAAAAACAGGACAAGCAGATAATACCATTATTATTCTCTGGGGAGATCATGGCTGGCATCTTGGTGATCAGCGCATCTGGGGAAAGCATACCGTAATGGAGAGTTCATTGGCCAGTGCCTTAATTGTAAAAGCACCAGGTGGATTGAAAGGTGTGAAGAACCATCGTATAGTAAGTTCGATAGACCTTTATCCAACACTTATGGAACTTAGTGGTGTAGATACGCCCGATGATCTGCACGGTAAGAGCTTTGCCAGACTACTTACTGATCCCGAATCTAAAAAATGGAAGGATTGCGCATATAGCTATTATCGTGCAATGATGAGTATGCGTGTTCCAGGCTATCGCTTGTCACAATATAGGAATGGTGATGAGATTTTTACTGAGCTCTATAAATATACTGATGATTTTACTGAGCATAAGAACATCGCCGATGAGAATCCTAAATTAGTGAAAAAGTTTTTGAAATTACTTGAAAAGGGTAAAACCCCAGCTTTTTATGCTAATAAAAAGTGAGTATGGACGTCTTGTTTATACATCCATACTATTCAATCATATTGCTGAATAAAAAAGGAAGGAGGAAGATCCCCCTTCTTTTTTTTACAATTTGGTAGTAGTTATTTAAAGCACTTCCTCCACCATAGGAATAATCACAAGATCTGCAGGAAGCCAATCCACTGTGTTCATCTCCTCTTTTGAAAGCCAGCGAGCAGCCTCATGCTCCAGCAGCTTGAGATCCCCCTTTACCACCGCGCACTGGAAGCAATGCATGGTCAAGTGGAAAGTAGGGTAGTCCCACTCGATGGTGTGGATGAAATCACCCACCTCAATCTCAGTGGCCAGTTCCTCCTGAATCTCACGCTTCAGCGCCTGCTGTGGCGTTTCACCTGCTTCCATTTTCCCACCAGGGAACTCCCACATATCCTTAAAATCACCGTACCCCCGCTGGGTAGAAAATACTTTCCCGTTATGGATGATTACGGCAGCTACTACTTCTATGGTTTTCATGATTTGATTATTTGAGGGCAAAGGTACTGAAAAAGAGGGAGAAAGAGATGGGGGTGAATGTTAAAAGTACGATGTAGAGTGAAGCATAAAAATTAACCTTCTAAATGTTAGCTTATTATAATCTTTTTATATATATTTGCAATGTCAATCAATTATTCAGTATGCCTCAAAGAAATCAATGGACACATGATGAATTAGTTCTCACGCTTGCCCTCTATTTTCAATTGCCTTTTGGAAGATTGAACAGATCTACTCCTGAGGTTTATGAATTAGGGCAATTGCTTGGTCGTGGAGAAAATTCTGCAGCATTGCGTTTAGTAAATTTTGCTGCATGTGATCCATATATTATTAATTCTGGTAGGCATGGTATGGCCAGTGGTTCAAAAGTATGTCAACCAGTTTGGGATGAATATGTTAATGATAAAGAGCGTCTCTATCTTGAAGCTGCTCAAATCAGAGCACGACTTGAGAGAAAAACAATTGAAGAATCATTGAACATCTCCAATGCGGATTTTAACGGTCATGAACGCGAAACCGTTATCAAACAAAGAGTTGATCAGAGTGCGTTTAGAAATATGATTCTTAACAATTATAATTCAACATGCGCTATTACCGGTATTAATGAACCTAAATTATTGATCACTAGTCATATAATTCCATGGTCGGAAAGGACTGATACCCGTTTAAATCCAGAGAATGGAATTTGTTTGTCTGCACTTTATGATAAAGCATTTGATCAGGGATTGATTACCATCAGGCCTGATGATTTTACCATAATGATTTCAGATTCCTTAAAGGACCGTCTTTCACATGATGTCTATCGGGAGCATTTTGGTAAGGTCGAAAATAAGAAAATAATTCTTCCAGAAGAACATATTCCCAACCCTGATTTTCTGTTGTATCATGTGGAAAATTTGTTTGTGAGGTAAATGTGAAATCAAAACAGCTAATTAGACATAGCTCTATGGTACGTAAGAAATACATCCGACGTAAGATAGAAAAGAAGTATTCCAGTGAGGAATGGTCATCCGATGTCATTGCAGAGTTGAAAGCTGCCATGACCTATTACCAGGACAAAAAGTTCAAGTACATCCGTGTGGGAATCACTTCTGATTTGAAACAGTCTTATGACACGCATCGTTTGGAGGACTCCATCTGCTGGAGCAAAATGGTGGTGAAGTTCAAGACGGATAACTACATGGATATTCAGCGTATCATCAGCGATATAACGGCGCTGGATGAATGGGCGGGAGATAAGGTGTATTTCCCAGCGACTATCTTTGATGAGCAGACTTCGTATTTTGTTTATATCCTGGTGGGTAGGCGACTGAAGAGCAAGCTGCAGCTGAACAGGAAAACCTATACGTTCATTGATTTGTTTGCGGGCTGTGGTGGTCTTTCCGAGGGTTTCTATAAGCAGGGATTCAAGGCTTTGGCGCATGTGGAGATGGACCGCATCTGCTGCGAGACCTTAAAGTCTCGTATGGCTTACTATAAATATAAGGATATAGAAAAGGCTGTCATTGAGCAAGATATAACATCGGAGGATATCCTTGAGCTCATAGAGGAAGCTACCGATGGTGTAAAACCGGACATCATTATAGGTGGTCCATCTTGCCAGGCTTATACGCAATTAGGTCGTGTGAGAAATAAGGAGGGTGTGGAATCGGATCCAAGAAACTTCTTGTTTGAGAGCTATGTGCGTATCCTGGAGAAACTGGAGCCTAAGTTTTTTGTGTTTGAGCATGTAACGGGTCTGCTCACCGCAAAAGTGAATAATAAACCTATTCTTCCTATGGTGCTCGATGCGCTTGGAAATAAGTACAAGATTATACGTGACCCTCAGATGCTGCTGCTTAACTCGGTGAATTATGGCGTGCCTCAGTTGCGAAAGAGCTTGATTATCATGGGTGTACATAAGTCCATCGAGGTAAAGGAAGCTAAGGACTTGTATGATTCTGTGATTCAGACACATTATAATCCAGAGATGAGTCTGGCTGAAAGGGGTAGCCTGAAGCGCTGGGTTTCTGTGGCTGATGCGCTGTATGACTTGCCTCCTGTTCTTCCTGGTGAAGATGCATCTTGCCCTAAATTTGAGTACCCTTGTACCAATGCGTTCCTGAAATGGGTGGGTAAACCGGGTAAGTATCCGCTGTATGATCATATTTCCAGGAATCATAATGCTAAAGACCGTGAGCGTTTTAAGGCGATGATTGAGAATCACTGGACATTTGGTACCATGCGTATGAACCGGCCAGACTTGGAGCATGAGCATGCGCGTGTATTTGGCAACAGCTATGTGGTGCAGTGGGAGGATTTGCCATCGAAGACTATCATTGCGCACTTGGCTAAAGATGGTTTCCAGTTTATTCATCCTGATGTTAATCAGCTGAGAACCTTTACGGTACGTGAGGCTGCGCGTATTCAGTCTTTCCCCGATGATTTCCAGTTTGCTGGTTCCAGAAGTGATAAGTATAAGCAGATTGGTAATGCCGTTCCACCATTGTTTGCCGAGGCTTTAGCTAAAGCTATCCGGAAAAATCTGGAGGATTTGGAGGTAGAGTAGACGAGGGGGAGAAATTTTTAATTGTCATCCTGAACGAAGTGAAGGATCTCGTCCAATATTACATTACTGGGTTGGACGAGATCCTTCACTGGCGTTCAGGATGACATTGCTGGGTTGGACGAGATCCTTCGTTTCACTCAGGATGACAATGGGGGAGGTAAGGATGATATCAGGGTGACCCAAGGGGAGAATTTCACTGTAAAAAAGTTGGAGTATGCAAGCTTTTTCGGGAAAAGTCGGAAAATAAACGGGAAAAGTCGGGAAATCCGTTTTTTTCTCGTTTTATGAGTCGGAATTTACACAATGCACACGTACCCTTGTGTAATTTAGAACTTCCAGCCTAAGGTCAGCATGACAGAGGTGAACTTGTTGTCTGGATCTCCATCTAAATTGTCCTCTTTATTCAGCTTGGTGATAGGAAGTGCGCAACGCAAATCCAGTACCAATGGGCTACGGAATTGGTATGATACTCCGAATGGAAGTGCTAATCCTACCTTGCGCAGGTTGTCTGTACCAATTTTTACGCCGTCAACGTGTAAGGTGGCTGATGTATTGATAGTTGGCTGAAGGCCGGCCTTGAATGCAAACTGGCCTGCGTGAAGCTGTACAATCAATGGAATGTTCAGGAAGGAGAACTCGGTGTATGACTCTCCTGAATTATAATGTTCTGCTGGAGTGCTCTCCTCTACTCTATCTGACTGTGAGTATAGGAAATCTACACCTGCTGACAAGCCTACTTTGTCGGATACCATATACTCATATTCAGCGCCTAAGCTTACGCCAAATCCATTGCAAAATTCTCCAAAGCCTGAATTGTGTGTATAACCCAAACCTACGCGTGGAGTTACAAAATACTCGCCCTGCTGTGCATTTGCTGCTAAGGTAATCATTGCCATAACAGCCATTAAAAATAACTTTTTCATACGATTACTTATGTTAATGTTTAAAAGTGATTTGCAATATCCTTAATTTCGCAGCACTATAACATTAAACATATTTTAAGGTCCTGAGCA
>JAUNHZ010000166.1:2413-5066 GCA_030523705.1 Bacteroidales bacterium | reverse complement strand
ATAACATTCTTTGCACTTACCTAGGCATATTTTTACTTAATTCCAAAAATAATGTTTATATTTGCATAGCAAATAAAGTCTCCATAAAACTGATAATCAAGTCATGCCAGATATAAGGGATAAAGAGCTCCGTTTTAGAACACTTGACAAGTGTTTCAGCAATTTCAGACGTAAATACACGTTTGATGATTTCTATCAGAGTTAAAAGAAGGATAAGCGCATGAAGCAGCCTAAACAAACATATTTAAGTTTCGACGAATACATTCGCCTTGGCGAGCCAGAGCAGCAGGAGAAAGCTGCTAACTGGAATATCGCCATTGGTCTTCAGGCTGTGGATGGTCTGAAGCCTTCGCAGTATCTTGTAGAGACTGCAAAGCGAAACATCCAAGGCGAAATATCTTTAGATGAAACTCAAGAACTGATACATAATTACTACGTCAGCAAACAAAGACGTGATACTCCTGATGACAGTGATAGCGAAGAAGCAGACAGGGTAAGTGCCAACATAGCAAGATTGCTTAGTTCCAAGGCTCTCAACTTCACATATTTCGGCTACACACAAGTGCATCGACAGATTTTTGAAGGAGTATATAAGTTTGCCGGCAAGGTGCGCGATTACGAAATCAGCAAGCGCGAATGGGTCTTGCGTGTCGACACCGTCAGCTATGGTTATGCTTTCGAGTTAAAGCAGGCCATAGAGTACGATCTGGAACAGGAGCGGCAGTTCAATTACGGAGGTCTTTCTCGTGATGAAATAATCAGCCACATAGCCCACTTTGTGGCATACCTGTGGCAGATACATGCTTTCCCCGAGGGGAATACGCGCACCACAGCCGTATTCATCATACAGTATCTTCGTTCGCTTGGGTTCAAGGTTGACAACGAGATGTTCAAGAATCACTCTTGGTATTTCCGCAATGCTCTGGTGCGTTATGTCTATAAGAACAACGAGGGCGTGATGTACGAGCCAAAATACTTAGAGCGTTTCTTCCGCAACTTATTGTTTGGCGAACAGTGGGTGCTGAAGAATCGCTACCTCATTATCAATCCACCGGCAGAATATGCCGAGCAGCCAAGGCTGGATGCCCCAACAAGTACCCAACAAGTAACTTGCAAGTTTAGTAAAAATATGGACGAGATAATAGAAAAGTTGGGTAAAAGAGCAGAGAAGTTGGGTAAAAAGTTGGGCAAAAACAGAGTTGCCATACTCAGGTTGATATACTCCAATCCGTTTGTGAGCAGTGTGGAAATGGCAGAGAGCATAGGCATCAGCACCACCGCCATAGATAATAACATAAGGCAGATGCGCAATATCTTCATCAAACGCATTGGTCCTAATAATGGTGGACATTGGGAAATAATAATGGAGGACTAAGATTATGGCAGAACAGAGGGCAAATTCCCCCAGAGTCTTGAAAATCATCAAAAAAATGCGTATATTTGCAAGAGAAAGAAAACATTAAATATGGCAAACTATAATCAGGAGCGTGAGGAGCTCCACAAAACAATATGGAGCATTGCGGATGACCTTCGCGGTGCCATCGGTGGCTGGGAATTCAAGGCGTATGTGCTGGGTGCCATCTTCTACCGTTATATCAGTGAGAACATGACCAAATACATCAATACCCTTCAGGGTGAGGATGGTTTTGATTATGCACAGATGGCTGATGCCGATGCCGAGGAGGCTCGTGAGCAGATGGTGGAGGAAAAGGGTTACTTTATCCTGCCTTCTCAGCTGTTCTGCAACGTGACCAAGAATGCGGATAACGATGAGAACCTGAACGAGACACTTTCCAAGATTTTCCGTGCCATAGAGGCCAGTGCCGTGGGAACACCCAGCGAGGAGAAACTGAAAGGTCTGTTCTCTGATTTCAGCGTGGACAACTCGCAGCTGGGTAATAGCGTGAACATGCGTAACAAGCTGTTGGCCAAGGTGCTGCACAAGATTGCCGATATGGATTTAGGCCATAAGTACCAGGATAATGAGATTGATACCTTTGGCGACGCCTACGAGTTCCTGATGCAGATGTACGCCAGTCAGGCAGGTAAGAGCGGTGGCGAGTTCTTCACTCCTCAGGAAGTGAGTGAACTCTTGGCAAGGATGGCCAGCCACAACAATGACAATATCCGCAAGGTGTACGACCCAGCCTGTGGTTCCGGTTCCCTGCTGATGAAGTTTGCCAAGACTGCCGGAAAGCAGAACGACCAGCTGAAATACTATGGTCAGGAAATCAATCCTACCACCTACAACCTGTGTCGCATCAACATGTTCCTGCATAACATCGAACCCGACAAGTTTGATATTCAGTTGGGCGATACCCTGCATGAACCGCTGCATATCGATGATGCACCTTTCGATGCCATCGTGTCTAATCCTCCATATTCCACCAAGTGGGACGGCAAGGATAATCCTATCCTGATCAATGACGAGCGCTACGCCCCTGCCGGCGTGCTGGCACCTAAGAGTGCTGCCGATTTGGCATTTACCATGCACATGCTCTATCATTTGGCAGAGTCGGGAACAGCAGCCATCGTAGAGTTCCCGGGCGTATTGTACCGTGGTGGCGACGAGCAGAAAATCCGTCAGTATCTGGTCAAGAACAACTATGTAGACACCATCATTCAGCTTCCAGCCAATTTGTTCTTTGGTGTG
>JAUNHZ010000166.1:0-2403 GCA_030523705.1 Bacteroidales bacterium | reverse complement strand
CGTATTGAAGAAGAGCAAGAAGGCAGATGGCAAGGTGCTGTTCATCGATGCCAGTGCCCAGTGCGTAAAGGCTGGCAACAAGAACAAGCTGACTCCAGAGAATCAGGATGCCATTTTCAAGGCATACGCAGACCGCCAAGATGTGCAGTATTTCACCAAGTTGGTGAGCAATGATGACATTCTTGCCAACGACTGCAACCTGTCTGTTTCCAGCTACGTGGAGCAGGAAGACAAGCGTGAGAAGGTGGATATTGATGCCGTGAACGCTCAGCTTCGTGATGTCATATCCCGTGGTAATGCCCTGAGAGATGAAATTGAAAAGTTAATTGCTGAATTGTAAGATATGAGTAAGATTGAGCAATTAATACAGGAACTTTGTCCGGGAGGGGTGGAGTATTCCAAGTTGAGGGATATAGGAAAAGTATGTATGTGCAAAAGAATAATGAAAGAACAGACTTCATCAAGTGGAGATGTCCCATTCTATAAAATTGGTACTTTTGGTGGAAATGCTGATGCTTTTATCTCTCAAGATTTATTTGATACATATAAGGGAAAATACTCTTATCCTCAAAAAGGAGATGTACTTATCTCTGCTGCTGGGACTATTGGGAGAACGATAGTGTTTGATGGTGAGCCTGCTTATTTTCAAGATAGCAACATTGTATGGTTAAAACATGATGGAAGTAAAGTACTTAATTCATATCTTAGATATTGCTATTCATTGAACCCTTGGGCTGTCTCAACAGGAGGAACAGTAGCAAGATTATATAATGATAACATTCTTAATGCAATCATCCCTCTCCCTCCTCTCCCCATCCAGCAGGAGATAGTTCGGATTTTGGATACCTTCACCGAAGCTCAGGCCAATCTGGAACAAGAATTGGAATTGAGAAAGAAACAGTATGAGTATTACCGTAATCAGCTCCTCACATTTGATGAAAATGATCCAAGTGTGAAGTGGATAAGGCTCGAAGATGTAGTTGGTAAAAAGGGTTATATTAGAGGCCCATTTGGTTCAGCGTTAAAACGAGGGGAAATGAAACCTTCAGGCATTCCTGTTTATGAGCAGCAACACGCCATCTATGATAATAGGATTTTTAGGTTTTATATTGATAAAGAAAAATATGGTAAATTAGAACGTTTTACAGTCAAACCGAATGACCTAATAATTAGTTGTTCCGGAACAGTTGGAGAGGTTTCAATTATTAAGGAAAATGATGAAATTGGAATTATTAGTCAAGCCTTGTTAATTTTAAGGCCTGACGTTAATTTAATCTTATCTGAATTCTTAAGACATTACCTAAAAACAGAAAGGGGTAGAAATTCTTTATTGGAGGGCGCTGCAGGTTCTGCTCAAATTAATCTTGCTAAAAGAGAAACAGTAATAAACATGCAATTACCTCTTCTTTCAATAAATGATCAAAAGAAGATTATAACAATTATTGAACAGTTTGAATCCGCCATTCAAACCTTGGAGGAAGAACTGGCATTGCGGAAGAAACAATACGAGTATTATCGTGAGAAACTTCTGACATTCAAATCTAATTGAGCATGAAACTGCCTGAATATAATAGCTTTGAAGAAAAGGGGAAAGTATACAATCATCAGGTGATTTATACTGTAGATGGATTCCATGACTGGTTTGAATCCGTTTACAGCAATAAGAATATTATATTCAGAGGAGTAAATGAATCTAAGTATAAGATATATACATCAGGGCAAAGAGAATGGTTGACCAAACGCATGAAACCTAATTTGCAATATCATGATTTTATCCAGAATCTTTTGAATAAAGTGGCAGAAGACAAACTGATAAATGACTACCTGCGTTCTTTATCCATCAAGTACAATGATCTCTTTGGATTAGGTATGTTGCAACATTATGGTGCGCCATCTCCCTTACTTGATTTTTCTCATGAATTGAAGAATGCATTGTTCTTTGCTTTTGATGGGGTAAAAGAAAATACGACAGATAATCCTATTGGTGATTACGTGTCGGTTTACTACTTAATACCGCCAAAGAAAGTTCCATTTATTATGGATTATCCATTATTAATGATGCTCTTAAATGGCTATGCTGAAAATTTAGTGGAATTGACTAAAATGTTTGAACGCGATAGCAAGTTAACTGTAGAGGATGTCAAGAAAACCCCAGCCTATTTGCGTTGGGGTGGTATAATGCAAAGTGTGCTTTCAGCTTATATTCCTAATCCGCTAAAAATAACATTCTCCAAGGAAGAGTATCCGGATTTTGCTTTCTGGTCAAACATGAATCTGATTGCTCAGAATGGATGCTTCCTCTTATATAATGAAGAGGAGGAACCATTAGGGGAATTCCTGAAATCTCAAGGTTTCACTTTGAATTGTGTAGAAATTCATAAATCATTAGGGATGCATATCCAG
>JAUNHZ010000012.1 GCA_030523705.1 Bacteroidales bacterium | reverse complement strand
GTGAAGCCTGCAGAAGTAGCAAAGCCTGTAGAGGTAGTAAAACCAGCTGAAGCCGTAAAACCTGCAGAAAAGGAGAATGTGGCAGTACATATTGCGCCACCATTGAAGCAGGAAAGCGCTAAAGATTTGGTAACCTTTACCTTACAAGCCGGCAGTCCAACTGCTGAGCTGCTGCAGAAAACCGGTAAGGCCACTTTCACCATAATTTCCGAAAATGGTACCGCTCAGGTGCTCCAATTCACCAAAATAAAGGAAGAAAAGAGTGCCGATGGTACAACTTGCACATTCCAAGGCGAATTGAGCAAATAAGATGTTAACAAAATAAATCCAATAGTTTCAACTGAAACGATACATCCTTAATAAGCATCTGGTTAGTTCTCAAACAAATAAGGACTAATCAAATGCTTAATTTTATATATATTTTAGTTAATTGTTGTTTACAAAAATCTAAAAACACAATTTTAGTAAGGTTTTATACTATCTTTGCCATCCGGAAAATTGAAGAAGCATTTATGGAGTTTCAGAGCAAAATTGTAGACCTTTTGGACAAAGGAAAAGCAGATGAAGCTATAGAGTTGGCTACCGAATTCCTGACACAGACACACGCCCCCAAGGATCAGCTATATTATCTGCGGGGAAATGCTTACCGGAAGAAAGGGGATTGGCAACACGCCCTGAATGATTACCTAGAAGCTATTACTATCAATCCTGAGAGTCCTGCCAAGCACGCTTATGATATGGCAATAGATATCCTGAATTTCTTCAATAAAGACATGTATAATCAATAAACGTATTATAGTTAGGTATTATGGCAAAGTTTAAAGGAGCAACTGTGGTTGACACAAACCGATGCAAAGGCTGTAACCTCTGCGTAGTGGCTTGTCCGCTGCATGTACTTGCCCTGACAACCAAAAATGTGAACACCAAGGGCTATGCTTATGCCCAGACTGTGGTAGAGGACACCTGCAATGGCTGTTCATCGTGTGCAATAGTATGCCCTGATGGTTGTATCACCGTTTACCGCAAAAAAGTAGATTAACGCACTATGGCAGAGAAAGAAATCACCCTCATGAAGGGTAACGAAGCAATAGCCCATGCGGCTATACGCTGTGGATGCGACGGTTTTTTCGGCTATCCTATTACACCTCAATCTGAGATTTTAGAGACTTTGGCAGAGCTCAAGCCTTGGGAAACTACCGGTATGGTAGTGGTACAGGCAGAGAGCGAGTTGGCTTCCATCAATATGGTTTATGGTGGTGCAGCCTGTGGAAAGCGTGTCTTCACCTCATCGTCCAGCCCTGGTATCAGCTTGATGCAGGAAGGTATCTCCTACATTGCTGCCGGCGAGTTGCCAGCCTTGATTGTGAACGTGATGCGCGGCGGACCTGGCTTGGGTACCATACAACCATCACAGTCGGATTATTTCCAGGCTTGCAAGGGCGGTGGTCATGGCGACTATCACCTCATTGTCCTGGCACCTGACTCTGTACAGGAGATGGCCGACTTTGTGGACCTGGGCTTTGAGCTGGCGTTCAAGCACCTGAACCCATGCATGATCCTGGCCGACGGTGTGATTGGCCAGATGATGGAAAAGGTGGTTCTCCCTCCTTTCAAGCCACGCAAGACCGACGAGCAGGTTGCTGCCGAGTGCCCTTGGGCAACCACCGGCAGAAAAGGCCGCAAGCATAACATCATCTCCACCCTGATGCTCAAAAGTGAGGAGATGGAGCAAGTGAACTTAAGACTGCAGGCAAAATACAAGCGCATTGAAGAAACCGAAGTACGCTACGAGGCTTACCACTGCGAGGATGCAGACTACCTGATCTGCGCCTTCGGTTCTGCAGCACGAATTGCCAAGAAAGTCATTGAGGCTGCTGCCCAGGAAGGCATCAAAGTGGGTCTGCTCAGACCTATCACCCTGTGGCCATTCCCAAGCCAGATCATCAATGAGCTGAGCAAGAAGGTTAAGGGAATCCTGACCGTGGAGTTCAACGCCGGACAGATGGTGGAAGACGTACGCATGGCGGCTGCACCTGGCACACCTGTTGAGCACTTCGGCCGTCTGGGAGGTATCATCCCTACACCTGACGAGGTAGTGAACGCATTGAAAACTAAACTTATCAAATAAATCATACGTATGAACCAAGCAAAAATCAGATGGATTCTGAACACCATCTTCATGATTGGTGCTGTGGCATCGGTTGTCATCTATTTTGTATGGCCGGAGCAGCGCACACTCTTCCTGGGTGTCATCCTGACTAGTATGGCCATTAAGATAGTAGAGTTCTTTATCCGATTTATGTTCTAAAGTATCAGAGCCTTATGACGAAGGAAGAAATCATACAGCCCGAAAATCTGGTCTATAAGAAACCAGAGATGCTGAACGACACACCTATGCATTACTGCCCAGGCTGTAGCCATGGTATGGTGCACAAGCTGGTGGCTGAAATCATAGAAGAGATGGGCATGACTGAGAAAACCATTGGCGTTTGCCCTGTGGGCTGCTCGGTGTTTGCCTATAAATATGTGGACGTGGATTGGCAAGAGGCTGCACACGGTCGTGCACCTGCTGTAGCGACTGCCATCAAGCGACTGATGCCTGACAAGCTGGTCTTTACCTATCAAGGTGATGGCGACTTGGCCTGCATTGGTACCGGTGAGACCATCCATGCCCTGAATAGAGGTGAGAATATCGCCATCATCTTCATCAACAATGCCATTTATGGTATGACCGGCGGACAGATGGCACCAACCACCCTGATTGGACAGAAAACAGCTACCTGCCCTTACGGCCGAGACCCAGAGATACACGGTTACCCTCTCAAGATGACCGAGCTGGCAGCACAGCTTCGTGGTACTTGCTACGTAACCCGCCAGACCGTATATAGCGTGGGCGCCATCAACAAGGCCAAGAAAGCCATCAAGAAGGCATTCCAGCTGAGTATGGAAGGCAAGGGCTCCAGCCTGGTAGAGATTGTCTCCACCTGTAACTCCGGTTGGAAGCTGTCTCCAGAGAAAGCCAACAAATGGATGGAGGAGAACATGTTCCCATTCTACCCACTGGGCGATTTAAAAGATGAATCCACAAAAGAATAAGTACCATGACTAAAGAAATCATTATAGCCGGATTCGGCGGACAGGGCGTTCTTTCCATGGGAAAGATCTTAGCCTATGCAGGACTGATGGAAGACAAGGAAGTAAGCTGGATGCCTGCATACGGACCTGAGCAGCGAGGCGGTACAGCTAACGTGACCGTGATTGTGAGCGACGAGCCAATCTCCTCACCTATCCTGAGTACCTACGATGTAGCCATTGTGCTGAACCAGCCATCCTTAGAGTTGTTCGAAGGCAAGGTAAAGCCAGGCGGAGCACTCATCTACGACAGCTATGGCATTATGACCCCTCCTACCCGCAAGGACATTCACTGCTACAGAGTAGATGCGATGGATACCGCAGCAGCCAACAATATGATGAAAACCTTTAACATGATAGTGCTAGGCGGCTTGCTCAAGATTCAGCCAATTGTTCAGATAGAGGGCGTGCTCAAGGCACTGAAGAAGACCTTGCCAGAGAGACACCACCATCTGATTCCAATGAACGAAGAGGCCATCAGAAAAGGAATGGAAATCATTCAGGAAATCTAAAAAAAAAAAATCATTCAGCGATACTGAATGATTTTTTTTTGTACTTTTGGCTTTGCTAACAGAATGACACATGAAATACACATCATATATCATCGCAATCCTGCTATGGGGCATCGTTTTGAAATCACAAGCCGCCCCAGCCAAGGAAATGCCAGCCCTACTGGTGCAGAAAGGAAAAGTTGACTTGCGCACTAGCTGACACATTAACCAGCCACTTACTTTTCACAAGAATCAAACCTTTGAATTTCAGTAAGAAAAGAAGAAAAACGCTTACCCATTTCTTCACAACAGCTTTTTGCTCGCTCTTTTTTTATACCTTTGCAACGAATAACGATTAAAAAGCTATGAAAAAACTATTCGTTGCCTGTGCGCTCAGTCTTTCTGCGCTGAACCTTTTTGCCCAGCAGAAAGGATTCATGGACCATCTCTATGACTACATAGAGAACAAAGACCTTTTCGAACTGAACCAAGAAGAAGGACGTGCCTATTTCATCCCACAGCATCACAAACTGCTGAACGGTCAGTGGAAATTCTTCTTTGCCAACACCCCAGAAGGCATTCCAGCCAAGTTCTTCCAACCATCGTTCTCCGACAGTAAATGGAACTTGATAGAGGTCCCATCGAACTGGGAAATGAGAGGGTTCGGAGACCCCATGTTCCGAAACGTACATGCCCCTTTCAAGGCAAATCCGCCTTACGTCCCTAGAGACTACAACCCTACGGGAGCCTACCGTACCACCTTTGAAGTCCCTCAGGACTGGAACGGCGAGGAAGTGTTCCTGCGCTTCGAGAAAGTGGCGTCTGCCAGCTTCATTTGGGTGAACGGTCAGGAAGTGGGCTTCAACGAAGGAGCCCAGGAGCCTGCAGAATATGACATAACTCCTTATCTCAAGAAAGGCAAAAACTCGCTGGCGGTACTGGTTACAAAGTACTCTGCCGGCTACTATATGGAAGCACAGGACTACTGGCGCCTGGCCGGTATCTTTGACGACGTGTATCTGTACAGTACACCTAAGACCCGCCTGTTCGACTGGTACGTGACCACCGACCTAGACGCACAATACAAGGATGCCCAGTTGAAGGTGGTGGCTACCGCTCGCAGATATAACGACCAGAACCAGAAGCTGACCGTCAAGGGCCAGCTATTCGACAAGGCCGGAAAGGAAGTGGCTCAGCTGCAGACCAATACCGCACAGTTCGCGGAATCTGCCAAGACCCTGGAGCTGACCATGGAGAAGAAGATGGCGAACCCGCTGAAATATACCAGTGAGACCCCAGACTACTACACGCTGAAGATGCAGTTGGTAGGCGAGGACGGCAAGGTCATAGACACGGTAGAGCAGATGGTAGGCTTCAAGGAGACCGAGATTAAGGACGGTGTATTCTATCTGAATGGAAAGAAGCTGAAAGTCAACGCTACCTGCTCCCACATGCAGAGTCCGGTAGACGGACACCGCGTGACCGATGAGCTGGCCATTCAAGACATCACCATCCTGAAGCAGTTCGGTTTCAATGCCGTACGTACCTCACACTATCCACCTGTACCACGCTATCTGGAATATGCCACCCGCTACGGCCTGTTTGTCATTGACGAGGCGGGCACAGAGGCACATGCCACCGAATCCATCAGCAACGACGAGACTTGGAAAGCCATGTATCAGGAGCGCGTCCGCAGGATGGTGCTGCGCGACAGAAACCAGCCATCCGTACTCTTTTGGAGTGCAGGTAACGAGAGTGGCGAGGGCCCTATGATAGGCGAAGTTATCAAGGAAGGCCGCAAATATGACCCTACCCGATCCTGGATGTACGGAGGCAATTCCTACAGCCATCCAGCAGAAGACATCATCGGTCCGCGCTATCCGGCACCTATCGACCTAGACCTGAAGGTCGGACATCACGATGACGGTGACATACGCCCTTCCTTCATGGATGAGTACATCTCCGTAGCCGGAAACGGTTGCGGAAACCTGGACGAGATGTGGCGCACCATCTACACCTATGACCGTACGATGGGTGGAGCACTATGGGACTTTGTGAGCACCGGCCTTACCGAGCAGGCTCGCAGCATCAAGGACTCATCACCTAACAACACCATGGTTCACCTCATGGGCAGGGCCAAGCTGCCTATAGTGGCCACATCCTTTGCCCCTAAGAATAAGAAGAACCATGTGGTGGACCTGAATGGACACGACCAGTGGGTAGAAGTCTACAGGGCAGACAACGTAGAGATCACAGGGCAGAACCTGACCATTTGCTTCGATGTGTTCCCAAGAGATCTCATCAGCAGCTGTGGTTCTTTTGTCACCAAAGGCAGCTATCAATTTGGCGTTCAACAGAACGGAAAGGATAAGATCTATTTCTACCTGAACACCGACAAGGCGCCAGCAACCCCTAACGCACCAGCCACAAGCAGAGGCAATTTTAACATGAATGCAGGACCTGCTAACCACAAATATCAGATAGATGGCAGTCTGCCAGGCAACTGGGAGCAGAACTGGCACCATGTGGTAGCCACCTATAACGGAAAGGAAATGACGCTTGAGATTGATGGCCAGCAGATAGCCAAGGGTGAGGCTGCCGGAAACATCATCAATGCCCCATTCCCTATCAATATTGGCCGTAACGAGGAAGAGCACGGTCAGGAAACCAACGTACACATCTGTGATGCCCAACTGGATAACGTAGGCATCTTCTCACAAGCCGTCACTGCCAGTGAAATGGATGCAGCACACGCCGCACTCTGGCTTGATTTTGAGGAAGAGACCACAGGCGACAACTACTGGAGCTATGGCATAGGTGCACGCACCTATGGAACCATCTGGCCAGACCGCAGCGTACAGCCAGAAATCTGGCAGATGAAGAAGACCGTACAACCACTGAGCTTCACCATGCGCAGCGTGGACGAGCAACGCGTGGAGGTCTGGAACCGTAACCATTTCGTAAATGCCAACATCTACGACAACACCTGGGAACTGTATGAAGACGACAAACTCATCCAGTCGGGCACACTGGACCTGAATGTGGAGCCATTGAGCAAGAAAACCTTCCGCGTGCCATTCAGCAAGCCACAGATCCTGCCAGGAAAAGAATACAGACTCCTGTTCAAATCAGTACTGAAGCAAGATGAGCTCTGGGCCAAGAAAGGCTTTGAGGTCTCCTGGGATCAGGCAGAACTGCCATGGAGCGTTCCCGCTGCAGTCTCCGACAAGGCCACAGGCACCGTGGAACTGGCACGGGACAAGAACGGTGTCACCATTTCCGGAACCGGATTCAGCTATACGTTCTCCAAGGAAGGCGAGTTGACCTCTATCTGCCAAAATGGTAAGGAACTGCTGAAGGGAGCCCTGAAGCTGAACGTATGGAGAGCACCTATAGCCAATGAGCTGGACAGCTGGGATACCATGGCTACACGAAACTCCACATGGGCAGCCTGGAACGGCAACCAGATAGCCAACGAATACTATTCGGCACACCTGGACGACCTGCAGAGAAGACTCATCTCCATGAGCGCCGAACTCATCGACGGCCAGGCCTACGTCACAGTACGCTGCTTCTCACAGCTGGGTATCGTACAGTCCACCGCACTCGACGCCTATATCTTCGGCATCAAATACAAAGGATTCGAGGAAGAGTACAAGTACCGCATCAACGGAGACGGACACATGCAGATTCACCATATAGTGGACCCTCAGGGTGCCATGCCGAAGTTCCTACCACGAATGGGCCTGACCATGACCCTGGCGAAAGACATGCAGCAAGTGAATTGGTACGGCCGCGGTCCACAGGAGAACTACCCAGACCGTAAGACCGGCTACAGAGTAGGTATCTACAACACCACCGTAGAAGACATGTATGAGCCATACCTGATTCCGCAAGACCACGGATTACGCTGCGACAACCGATGGGTCAAGCTACTGGATGGCCAAGGTCACGGACTCCAGTTCCACATGAACGAGCTGTTCAACTTCAATGCATACAACTTCAGTACGGAGAACCTGACTAGATCCGTATATCAGTATCAACTGGAGAAACAGGACGGTGTAACCCTGAACCTGGACTACCAGACCACAGGCCTGGGATGTACTGCACGCTATGTACTTCCAGCCTACCTCACCATGCCTCAGCGATATGAGAGAACCATTGACATTGAATTCTTAAAATAAAACTAATATAATATGAAAATGAGATTCACCTTATGCGGTATTGCTGCACTGGCCATGACCGCATGTTCAGGACCTAAAGGTCCACAAGTGACCGAATGGGTTAGTTCCACCATGGAGCAACCTTGGGAGATGCAAACGCTGGAGAGCATTACCTCGGACACAACCTCCAATACTATTGAGATTGACCTGACACAGACCGACCAGACCATTGAGGCGTTCGGTACCTGTTTCAACGAGCTGGGATGGGCATCACTCAAGACCCTGACAGACGAGGAGCTAGAGACCATCTTCAGCGAGATGTTCGAACCAGGCAAGGGTGCGAACTTCAACAAGGGACGCATGTCCATCGGCGCGAACGACTTTGCCCTGGACTACTATTCCTGCGATGACACCGACGGCGACTTTGAGCTGAAGGACTTCTCCATAGAGCGCGACAAGCAGAACATCATTCCTATGATTAAGTGGGCTATGAAATACCAGCCAGAGCTGGATATGTGGGCCAGCCCATGGTGCCCACCAAAATGGATGAAACTGCATGGTAAGCACTATGCCGAGCGCGCCGTGACCGCAGAATCTATAGCACGCCGCGAGGCCATGATGAAGAAGCGCATGGAAGAAGCTAAGAAGAAGATGGAAGCTGAAGGCGTGAAGCCGGGCGAGGAAGGTGGCGTATCTGCCACTACCGGATTCTTCAACGAGGGTCCTCTGGCCTTCCGCATGGAGTCTCGCGTGAACGATGCCGTTCCTGGTGAGGAAGGTTTTGAGAACGTGACCTCTTTCAACATGGATCCACAGTATCTGGATACTTATGCACGCTACTTCGGCAAGTTCGTGGATGCCTATCGTGCAGAAGGCGTGAAGGTTTCACGCGTCATGCCACAGAACGAGCCAAACTCGGCACAGCCTTATCCATCTTGCTCCTGGACATCGAAAGACCTGAACACCTTTGTGGGTAAGTACCTGGGTCCTGAGATGGAGAAGCACAATGTGGAGGTCTATTTCGGAACCGTAGAACGTGCTGATTACCTGAAAGTAGATACCTTGCTGCAGGATGCAGACTCCAAGAAATACGTGAAGGGCGTAGGCTTCCAGTGGGCTGGTAAGGATGCGCTCCCTGAGATCCACGAGCTCTATCCAGACCTGACCTTAGTGCAGAGCGAGCAGGAATGCGGAAACGGCCGCAACAACTGGGAAGGTGCCATGCACTCCTGGGACCTGATGAAGCACTATTTTGGCAACGGCGTGAACGAATACTATTACTGGAACACGTCCCTGTTCTATGAGAAAGCCTCTACCTGGGGCTGGCACCAGAACTCCCTCATCACCGTAAACGAAGAGGACAAGACCTGGACCTGGACCCCAGAGTACTACACGATGAAGCATGCCAGCCACTATGTACTGCCAGGTGCCAAGTACCTGAAGATTGGAGGAACCTATGCCGATGCCATGGCGTTTGTGAATGCCGACGGCAGCATCGTTGTACTAGTAGCGAACCAGACCGAGGAGGCTACACAAGTCACCTTGAAGCTAGAAGGCAAAAACCAAACGATTCTGGTTCCAGCCAAATCCCTGAACACATTCGTTTTAAAATAAAGTTGAAAGTTGAGATGATTGAAAAGGCGATCATGTAAAAATGAGCGCCTTTTTTTAGTTCCATTCATTCAAATTTATTAACTTTACGCACAAATCATGAAAAACAATTAAAAGTATACTATGGAAATTTTAGACTGGCTCGTCATTGCCATTTTCGCCCTTGCGCTGATTGGCATTGTAGTGTGGGTCCTGAAGCAGAAACAGGACAGTTCCGCAGATTATTTCTTGGGTGGCCGCGATGCCACATGGATTGCGATTGGTGCATCTATCTTTGCATCAAACATTGGTTCTGAACATTTGATTGGTCTTGCCGGCTCCGGTGCCAGCAGTGGTATGGCCATGGCACACTGGGAAATTCAGGGTTGGATGATCCTGATTCTGGGCTGGGTATTCGTGCCTTTCTACAGCCGCAGTATGGTGCTTACCATGCCAGAGTTCCTGGAGCGCCGCTATAACACCCAGAGCCGCACCCTGCTGTCTGTCATCTCCCTGGTGAGCTATGTCATGACCAAGGTGGCTGTTACCGTCTATGCCGGTGGCTTGGTATTCCAGCAGGTATTTGGTATTGAGAGCCTGTGGGGCATTGATTTCTTCTGGATTGCCGCTATTGGCCTGGTGGTGCTGACTGCCCTCTACACCATTGTGGGCGGTATGAAGTCTGTCCTCTATACTTCTGTACTGCAGACCCCTATCCTGCTGTTGGGCTCTCTCATCATTCTGGTGCTGGGCTTGAAGGAACTTGGCGGATGGGATGAGATGATGAAGCTCTGCGATGTAGCGCCTGCTTATGAAGGTGCACAGGGCACCATGATTCACCTGATGCGTTCCAACAGCGACCCTCAGTATCCTTGGCTGGGTGCATTGTTAGGTTCATCCATCATCGGTTTCTGGTACTGGTGTACCGACCAGTTCATCGTACAGCGCGTACTCTCTGGTAAGAACGAGCGCGAGGCCCGCCGTGGTACCATCTTTGGCGCTTACCTCAAGCTGTTGCCTGTATTCTTGTTCCTGATTCCTGGTATGATTGCATTCGCACTCCATCAGCAGGCACTGGCACAAGGTGGCGAAGGTTTCTTGCCTATCATGGCCAATGGCGTACATAATGCCGATGCTGCTTTCCCTACCCTGGTGGCTAAACTATTACCTGCCGGTGTAAAGGGTCTGGTAGTTTGCGGTATCCTGGCAGCCTTGATGTCTTCATTGGCATCACTGTTCAACTCGTCAGCCATGCTGTTCACCATCGACTTCTACAAGCGTCTGAAACCTAACACCTCAGAGAAGGCACTGGTACATATTGGTCAGGTAGCTACAGTAGTGATTGTGATCTTAGGTATCCTGTGGATTCCTATCATGCGTTCTGTAGGCGATGTGCTCTATGCTTACCTACAGGATGTACAGAGCGTGCTCTCTCCTGGTATTGCTGCAGCCTTCTTGCTGGGTATTACTTGGAAACGTGCATCTGCCCAGGGTGGTCTCTGGGGTATGATTACCGGTTTTGTGATTGGTATCATCCGTCTGGGTGCCAACGTATATTACAGCAATGTAACCGATGCAAGCGACAGTCTGTTCAAGAGCGTCTTCTACGACTGCAACTGGCTCTTCTTCTGCGCTTATATGCTGGTAACCTGTCTGGCGGTTGTGGTTATCGTGAGCTTGTTCACCAAGGCTCCAGACCCAGAGAAGATCAAGGGTTTGGTATTCGGAACCTCTACCCCAGAGCAGCGTGAGGCTACCCGACAGAGCTGGAACCACTGGGATATCATCCATACTTGCATCATCTTAGGTATCACTGTAGCATTCTACATCTACTTCTGGTAATATGTTAGAAGAACTGAAAGAAAAAGTGTTCCAGGCAAACCTGGAACTGGTCAAGCAAGGCTTGGTCATCTTTACCTGGGGCAATGTCTCTGGTATAGACCGTGAGAAGGGCTTGGTGGTCATCAAGCCAAGCGGCGTGAGCTACGATGCCATGAAGGCCGAGGATATGGTGGTGGTGAGCCTGGAGACTGGCCAGGTGGTGGAAGGCGACCTGAACCCTTCATCGGACACCCCTACCCATCTGGTACTGTATAGGGCATTCCCTAATATCCAGGGTGTGGTGCATACCCATTCCACCTATGCCACCGCATGGGCACAGGCCGGAAAGGACATTCCAAACATAGGCACCACCCACTCGGATTACTTCTATAAGGACATCCCTTGCACCGCCGACATGACCGAGGAGGAAGTAAAAGGTCAGTATGAGTTGGAAACCGGCAATGTGATTGTAAAGCGTTTCCAGGGCATCAACCCTGACCATACCCCAGGCGTACTGGTCAAGAACCACGGTCCATTCAGCTGGGGAACCTCGCCAGCCAATGCCGTGTATAATGCCAAGGTGATGGAACAGTGTGCGCAAATGGCGTTTATCTCGTTCTGCGTGAACCCTGATACTACCATGAATCCGCTCTTAGTGGAGAAGCATTACATGCGCAAGCATGGGCCCAATGCCTATTATGGACAGAAATCAAAGAAATGAGTAAAAAATCTAATATCATGTATAAAAATTTAGAAATCTGGTGGGTAACTGGTGCACAGTTACTTTATGGTGGCGATGCAGTGGTAGCTGTTGATGGTCACTCAAAGGAAATGGTAGATGGGTTGAACGCATCTGGCAACATTCCTGTTAAGATTGTATATAAAGGTACAGCTAATTCTTCAAAGGAAGTAGAGGCTGTGATGAAGGCAGCAAATAATGAGGACAAGTGTATTGGTGTCATCACCTGGATGCACACCTTCTCTCCTGCCAAGATGTGGATCAAAGGTCTGCAGTCATTGGAGAAGCCATTGCTGCACTTCCATACGCAATATAATGCAGAGATTCCATGGGAAGACATCGACATGGATTTCATGAACCTGAACCAGAGTGCTCATGGCGATATTGAGTTTGGGCATATCTGCACCCGCATGCGTATCCCAAGAAAGGTGGTGGTAGGCTACTGGCAGAGCCCTGAGGCTCAACAGAAAATTGCCGTGTGGGCTCGTGTAGCAGCGGGTGTGGCTGATGGCAAGAACGTACGCTGCCTGATGTTTGGTATGAACATGAATAACGTAGCCGTTACCGATGGCGACCGTGTGGAATTTGAACAGCGCCTGGGCTACCATGTAGATTATTACCCTGTATCTAACCTTATGGACTACTTCAAGAAGGTAACCGATACAGAGGCTGATGCCCTGGTAGAGGAGTACAAGAAACTCTATACCATCAAGATAGATGAGAGTGGCGAAGAGGTTTACTGGGAGAAGGTACACAATGCAGCCAAGGCAGAGATTGCCCTGCGCCGTGTATTGAAGGACGAGGGTGCTACAGCATTCACCACTAACTTTGATGATTTAGGCGATGCAGATATCAACGATCCAAATTTCATAGGTTTCGACCAGATTCCTGGTTTGGCATCTCAGCGTCTGATGGAAGAAGGTATAGGTTTTGGTGCAGAGGGCGACTGGAAGAGCGCTTGCCTGTACCGTACCCTGTGGGTGATGACTCAAGGCTTGCCAACCGGCAGCTCATTCCTGGAGGACTACACGCTGAACTTCGCTGGCGACCGCAGTTCTATCCTGCAGAGCCACATGCTGGAGATCTGTCCGCTGATTGCCAGCGACAAGCCAAAGCTGGAGGTACACTTCTTGGGCATTGGCATCCGCAAGCAGCAGACTGCCCGCTTGGTATTCACCTCTAAGACCGGTCCTGGTATCAAGGCTACCATCGTAGATTTAGGCAACCGCTTCCGCCTCATCGCTCAGGATGTAGAGTGCATTGAGCCAAAGCCAATGCCAAACCTCCCAGTAGCATCTGCTCTCTGGGTTCCACAGCCTACCTTCGAGATTGGCGCAGGCGCATGGATCTTGGCAGGTGGTACCCATCACTCATGTTTCAGCTATGACATCACCATTGAGTACTGGGAAGACTTTGCAGAGATGACAGGTATTGAGCTCATGCACATCAATAAGAACACCACCATCAGTGAGTTCAAGAAGGAATTGCGCATGAACGAAGTTTACTATATGCTTAACAAATCGCTTTGCTAAGCTTATCATGTCAACTACCCGTTAAAAGATTATTTTGAACTATGGAAAAAATAAAGTCCTCCTTTTTAGGAATAGAATTTGGCTCTACCCGTATCAAGGCTGTGCTCATAGACGCTGATAATAAACCTATTGCACAGGGTAGCCACGAGTGGGAGAACCAGTTGGTAGATGGACTGTGGACCTATAGCCTGGAGGCTATCTGGGCAGGTGTGCAGGACTGTTATGCCGACTTGCGCAAGAATGTGCTGGCTGAGTATGGCTGTGAGATTGAGACCATAGGTGCCATTGGCATCAGTGCCATGATGCACGGCTATATGGCTTTCAATGCGCAGGGTGAACTGCTGGTTCCATTCCGTACCTGGCGTAACACCAATACCGGAAAGGCAGCTGCAGAGCTTTCAGAGCTGTTCAACTATAACATTCCACTGCGCTGGAGCATCTCTCACCTCTATCAGTGCATCCTGGATGGCGAAGCACACGTAAAGGACATCACCTTCCAGACTACACTGGCAGGCTATATCCACTGGAAGCTTACCGGAGAAAAGGTACTGGGTGTGGGCGATGCATCGGGCATGATGCCCGTAGATCCTAAAACAGGAAACTACGATGCAGCCATGCAGGAGAAGTTCACGAACCTGGTGGCTCCTTATGGATTCAACTGGACCCTGAAAGAGATCTTCCCAAAGGTACTGTCTGCCGGCCAGGCAGCAGGAACCCTGACTGCCGAAGGAGCCAAACTATTGGACGTTTCTGGCCACTTGCAGGCTGGCATCCCTATGTGTCCTCCAGAGGGTGACGCAGGTACGGGCATGACCGCTACCAATGCCGTAAAACAGCGCACCGGTAACGTATCAGCAGGTACTTCATCTTTCTCTATGATTGTCTTGGAAAAGGAACTTTCCAAACCTAATGAGATGATTGACCTGGTGACTACTCCAGACGGAAGCCTGGTGGCTATGGTACACTGCAACAACTGTACATCGGATCTGAACGCATGGGTAGGTCTGTTCAAACAGTACCAGGAACTACTGGGTATCCCTGTAGATATGAACGAAATCTATGGCAAGCTGTATAATAATGCTCTGGCAGGTGATGCCGACTGTGGTGGCCTCATCTCCTACAACTATTTCTCTGGCGAGCCTGTTGCCGGATTGGTAGAGGGCCGTCCACTCTTTGTACGCAGTGCCAACGACAAGTTCAACCTGGCCAATTTCATGCGTGCTCACCTGTATGGCTCCGTAGCTGTACTCAAGCTGGGTAACGACGTGCTGTTCCAAGAAGAGAACGTAAAGGTGGACCGCATTACCGGACACGGAGGTCTGTTCAAGACCAAGGGTGTAGGTCAGCGTGTGCTGGCGGCAGCCCTGAACTCTCCTATCACTGTCATGGAAACAGCCGGTGAAGGTGGTGCCTACGGAATGGCCCTACTGGCTGGCTACTTGGTAAACAACCCTGCAGGACTGACCTTGCCAGACTATCTGGATCAAGTAGTCTTTGCCGGAGTAAAGGGCGAAGAGATAGCCCCTACCCCAGAAGACGTAGCTGGTTTCAATGCCTACATGGAGAACTACAAAGCCTGCCTGGATGTAGAAAAAATGGCTGTTACTTGTAAGTAATTACACAAGGGGCATTGTGTACCCCCTTGTCATCCTGAATGAAATGAAGGATCCCGTCCAATATTACTAAGCTAAGTTGGACGAGATCCTTCACTACGTTTAGGATGACAGTATGTAATTTTCAACCCTCTACCTTCTCCAGCCATTTCCAACGGAACAGGATGAACAGGAACACCAGACCGCGGATACAGAGTTCGATGGCCATGGCCACCCATACACCCATAAGGCCCATGGATGGGGCCAGCAAGAAGGCCAGGGTGATGCGCACCAACCAGATGCAGCAGAAATTGGTAGAACTAGAGATAAGCGTACGACCGGCGCCCACCAGGATACCATAAGTTACGATAGATGCAGCAAACATAGGCTCAGCAAAAGCCTCAACGCGCAGCACCTCGGCACCTAAAGATATAATCTCAGACTCACTGGTGATGAGGGCCATCATTTCTGGGGCAAAGAAATACATGATAGCACCCATGATGGTCATGACACCCATACCCATGGATACACCAATGCTGGCGAACCACTTGGTGAGTTTCTTTCGCTTGGCACCCAAACTCTGGCCTACCAGTGTAGTGGAAGCATCGGCAATACCATAACCAGGCATGTAGCACAGACTCTCTATGGTGATACCAAAAGAATTAGCAGCAATGGCAAAGGTTCCTAATGGAGCCACAATAGCAGTGGTCACAATCTGCGCTCCACACATGACCACACGCTCCAAGGCGATAGGTGAACTGATCATAGCGGCATTCTTCAAGGTCTTGAGGGCAGGCTTCCACTGACCCTTGTCGGCACGCATGTCCAACTCCTTGCAACGGAAGAACAAGTAATAAGTCTTGGCCAGGGCTGTTACAGCCACAGCCAGGAACGTTCCCCAGGCAGCACCCTCTACGCCCAAGCCAGCGCCTGGAATCCAAAGATCCTTACCCATAAACTGAATCTCACGGGATGGGAAAATCAAGAAGAAATTATAGATGATGTCCTGTACGCACAAGCCTATATTCAGCATGCTAGGCACTTTCATGTTGCCACTGCAGCGCACCATACCACCGGAGATGTTATTCAGTTCCATGAGAGGAATGGCCATGGCAAAAATGAAGAAATAGAGTGATGCGTTAGCATGAATCTCCTCGCCAGCCCCTAACCATACAGGAAGGTAAGAGCTGATGCCCATGGCAATGCAAGAGATGACAGCAGTAAGGAGCAAGGCGGTCACGATACCCTGGCGCACCACATTACGCGCCCCGGCATGGTCGTTTGCACCAATACGATGAGCCACCTGCACGGAGAAACCCGTGGCTATGGCACTGCACAAACCGCCAAAGAGCCAGGTACTGGTAGAGACCAGTCCGATGGAAGCAGCCTCCAACGCGCCCAAGTGTCCCACCATGGATGCATCGATATACTGCATGATTACGGAAGATACCTGTGCCAGAATGGATGGGAAACTCAAGAGGATGAAAAGCCGAACCTGCTGTTGCCAGACCATAGGCTTACCCTCTCTAATCATTGCCAATAATGCTTGTGTTCCTTCTGATTGTGCCATATTTCTAGAAAAATCGCTGCAAAGTTAGTGAATTAAAATCAAAATCACTAATTTTGCACCTTGGAATGGCGAGGTGACATTAGCCGCTCCTTAACAAACAACCAAGTTAATATGTATACAGTTATCAAAAGGCTGGAGATTTCAGCCTCTCATCGTTTATCGCTTTCCTACCCAAGCAAGTGCGAGAACTTGCATGGTCACAATTGGGTTATCACCGTGTATTGCCGGAGTAAAGAACTGAATGAAGATGGTATGGTCATTGACTTTACCCATATCAAGCGACTCATAAAGGACAAGCTGGATCACCAGAACCTGAATGATGTACTGCCTTTCAACCCTACCGCAGAGAACATTGCGCGCTGGGTATGCGAGCAGATTGAGCCATGCTACAAGGTAGAGGTACAGGAGTCTTTCTCTAATATGGCGGTGTATGAAAAGGATTAATGAGATTTTCTATTCTTTGCAGGGCGAGGGGTGCCACACGGGTACGCCTGCAGTGTTTGTGCGTTTTGCGGGGTGCAACCTAAAGTGCAGTTTTTGCGATACAGATTTTTCATCGTATACGGAAATGAGCGATGAGGAGATTGTGGATGCTGTCCTAAAATACCCATCGAACGTGGTGATTCTCACGGGTGGAGAGCCTACCCAACAGCTCACGACATCGCTGTTGGAAAAACTGCATGCAGCAAACCGAGTGGTGCACATGGAGACAAACGGCACGCATCCATTACCCGATGGTCCTATCCACTGGGTGACTTGTTCTCCCAAGTATGCCCCACTCCATATTCAGCGCATCGATGAACTGAAAGTGGTGTATCAGGGACAGGACATGACGCAGTACGATGGCATTCAGGCCAGCTATTACAGTCTGCAGCCTTGTGACACGGGCGATGCGGTGAAGAACCGGGAAATCTTGCAGCAGACCATTCAGTATATCCTGGAGCATCCCAAATGGAAACTAAGCCTACAGACCCACAAGATGGTGGGTATCCAATAAAACAAAACCACCAGCGTGAAATGCGCTGGTGGTTTCTTTTTTTATTTCTCTTTCCAGTTTACGGATTTCAGGAACCATTCCTTATCGACAATCTTAAGCTTCTGCTTGTCTAAGAGTGCAGGGAGCTTGAGGTAGTTATCGCGGAAATCCTGCACGCGTGCATTGAACTCGCCAGGGAAGTATTCAATAGCCTGACCTAAGGAGCCCATCTCACCCAAGCCATCTACGTAGTCTATTCCGGCATCGCGATACTTCATGTCGGTCATGGTCTTCTTCATGACTTTCATCTTGGTGAGCAAGCCGTCGGTCAAATCTGGCACATTCTCTGGGTAGGTAATCACCACCTCCTGTGCCTGTGCGCAGGTTACCTTAGGCAGGGTTACGGTCAGGGTAAGTTTCTCACCATCGAACTCGTAAGCAGCAGTCTGGCCATTAACCTTCACAGCGGTAGGGATAGCGCTTGCTACTACTTTTACTTTATAAGTACGCTGGGCTGGCATTTCTGCATAAGAGCCCTGACGGCCAGCAATCTTCACGGTCAGCACGCTGCCTTCCTTCTTAGAGGTGAAAGCAGTGGTTGCATACTGAGTCTTGTAATCCTTAGAGTTACCCTGGTCCTCGTACAGGGAGAATGCGCCCTGCTGGCCTGGGAATACCTGGAATACGATATCCTCATCGTTATTACGCAAGCTGCTTACCTTATCATACAGTGGCAGGATAGCACCAGCCTTGACATAGACTGGGTACTCGTCTAAGGTAAAGTCGCGCTCAATAATCTGGCCACCTTCCAGCAAGGTTCCAGTCTGCCACTCGTACCAGTCGTTTCCTGCAGGCAACCATACCTTCAAGGTGCTGATGCCATCTACTGCAGGAGCGGTGATAGGTGCAATCATCATCTCATCGCCAAACATATACTGGTTCTTGAACTCAAATGACTCTGGAGCCTCTGGGTAGTCGTAGTACATAGGGCGACAGAGAGACACACCGGTCTCATACGCCTGACGGGCAGTGGTGTAGATATAAGGAGCCAGCTGATAGCGAGTGTTAATCACATCACGCAAGATTTCCATGTTCTCTGCACCCTGGTTCCAAGGCTCTTTTTTAAGTTCTGCGCTCTTGGTACTGTGTGAACGCATGATAGGATTGAAGGCACCGAACTGCATCCAGCGGATGTAGAGTTCCTTGTTCAGCAAAGCTGTAGGGGTCTCCAGCATGTGACCGCCGATATCATGTGACCAATAGCCGTACAGCACGTTACTTGCCGTATGGTTAAAGTAAGGCTGATAATCTAGGGAAGCCCAAGTAGAATAGGTATCGCCAGAGAAGCCAATCTGGTAACGGTGGTTACCCAAGCCACCCCAACGGTGGTACAGCATAGGACGGAACTGGCTGTTGCGCTCCTGCTCTGAGAAGAAGCAGTAGTTCAACCACCAGGTATTGCTCAAGCTTGTGATGACAGAGTCATTAGGGAACTGCTGCCAATCCAGCCACCAGAAGTTCACGCCTTCCTTCTCCATAGGGCGCAAGATGTTCTCCATCCAGCCCTCCATGTAACGCTTGTTGGAACCCTGGAACTTGATAGGCTCCTTCTTAGCAGGATCCATACCCATCCACTTAGCCATTTGAGGATATTTTTCCTCATAAGGCTTGATGCCATCGGCAGGGTGAAGGTTCAAGGTAATCTGCAGGTTGTTATCCTTAAGGAAGCCCAAGAACTTGGCAGGGTCTGGGAAAAGCTTGCGATTCCAGGTATAGCCAGTCCAGCCACCCTTACCCTCTTCTACATAATGCCAGTCCATGTCTACTACGAACACATCGAGAGGAATATCATATTTCTTGAAGGTCTTGACCAAGTCACGCATCTCCGCATCGCTATAGCTCCAATAGCGGCTCCACCAGTAACCAAAGGCATAACGTGGAGGCAATGGAATCTTACCCGCAAAAGTAGTGAAGTCGGTCAAAGCCTGCTTATAATCGTGACCATAAGCCATGAAGAACCAATCCTGTCCATCTTTCTCCTTGCGCTCCTGTACCCAGGCCCAGTCGGAATTATCGAAGAGCAAGTTGTTAGAGTCATCCAGCAAGGTCCATCCGCAGGTAGCAATCAGACCATCTTCCAGTTCCATCTGATAGTCGAAGGTTGACTCATACCCCCATCCACGGTGGCCAGCACCATCGAAACCATCCAACGTACGTGAAGTACCCTTCAGGTTACCAGTCTGCTTGGTGCCAGGTTTCCATGTGAATGGCACCTGCGCTTTCTTAGCTGATACAATAGAGAGGTTCTTATCCGTGAAGGCTCCGGTGTTCTTCTTGTAGGTCATGGTCATCTTGGAAGTGGTGATCTGCACCTGTGAACCGGCGTTCTTCAATGTATATTTCACATCGGGATACTGAGTTTCAGAACGCAGGAAGGAACGGTCATCTACAAAAGAACCTGTAGGAGAATATTCCATACGTACCACACCATCGGTAATCACGGTGAAACGTACATGCTGGTCCTGATAGGCCACATGAGGCTGCTGCGCCCATGCGGTAATTGTAGCTACGAGGAAGGCAGCTACCAGTGACAGAGTTTTTTTCATGTAGTTTAAATTTAGGATTTTGCCACAAAGATAATAATTAAACTAGAATTCCCGAGAGTTTTCTCCCGGGAATTCCTATGTATTACATCAATTTAGGAGTATTACCACTCATTTGCCTGACCTGAAGCAGCCATCTTTTCCATCTGAATCTTCAGCTTCTCACCTAAAGTTGGCTGGGTAGCAGGGTCAATGGCAGACCACTTGAGCTTCTTCATGTTGATAGAGAACTCCTTCTCCTTCACATTCTTGATGCTAACCTCATTACCTTCTACGAATGGGCTGTAGGTTACCTTACCGTCGCAAACCAAGCCGATACGGATTTTCTTGGCATTGGCCTTACGCTGACCTGCAACCTGATTGATGGTAACCTTTACGTTTCCATCTACAGTTGTAGCCTTGAGCTCATACATGCTGTAGTCACCGTCCTTATAGCTATAGCCATCCTTAGCATCCTCATAGTAGGTACCCACGGCATTTCCATCGGCATCTGGGTTCACCAAAAGAGTCAGGGTGTCAAAATCCAAGTCGGCAGTACTCTGTGCTACCTCGCAGGTAGGAACCACAGATCCTGGGCGCTGAGCTACGAAAGCCTGATACAAGTCGTCCTTCTCTTCGAACTGGATGATATCCCAGTCGCCAGCAGGAATAGCAGCATCCTTAGCAAAACGTGGGATAATGATGAGGTCACCACCAAGCATATATACCTTCTGCTCTCCACGCAGGTTTGCATCTTTTTCATCAGCCATAAAGATAGGGCGCATGACTGGCATGCCATCGGTAGATGCCTCCTGGAACAAGGTGTAGATGTATGGCATGAGGCGATAACGACGCTCCACTGCAGTGCGGCAGATGTTCTCCACACGCTCACCAAATGCCCAAGGCTCCTGGTTTACGGTACCCTTGGCAGCATGGTTACGAGCAAATGGGAAGTAGATACCCATGGCGTACCAGTGTGCCAACAGCTCAGGATCACAATCTGCACCGAATCCACCCATATCAGGGCCGTTGAATGGCTGGCCAGAAAGGCCCAGGTTCAAGGTCATTGGGATAGACTGCAGCAGGTGCTCCCAGCATGACATATTATCACCATTCCAGGTAGCGCCGTAACGCTGACCGCCTAAGAAATTAGAGCGTGAAAGCACAAATGGACGCTTATTAGGGTTAGCCATGAGCATACCCTCACGACTGGCCTGAATCATGAATGTTCCGTACAGGTTGTGGTAACGCAGGTGAGAATCTGCAGGCCACTGATAGCCACCCTGATGACGGGCAGTCTCAATCATGGTGCCAGACTCCTGGCCGGTTACATCTACACCACCAAATACAGATGGGTCATTCATATCGTTCCAAAGACCATCGACACCCATCTTCATATGATCTGCGGTCAGCTTAGACCACCACAGGCGAACCTCAGGTCTAGTGTAATCTGGGAAGTTACACTCTCCTGGCCATACACGTCCCTGGAAGGTAGTACCATCGGCATTCTTCACGAAGAAGTTGCCAGCCTTACCCTGGTCGTACACAAAATAACCATCCTGAGCACCAACACCTGGGTCAATCATATAGACGCACTTCATGTTCTTAGCGTTCACATACTTCTGCAAGCCCTTAGGATCTGGGAAAGTCTGAGGGTCAAAAGTGAACACCTTGAACTTATCCATATAATCGATATCCATCCAAACTACATCGTTAGGGATGCGCTTGATACGAAGGGAATCTACAATCTCCTTGACGCGAGTATCAGGATAGTAACTATAACGACACTGCTGCATACCCAGAGCCCACATAGGAGGAAGTTCCATGGTGCCGGTAAGCTTAGCCAGTTCCTTCATGACTTCCTTTGAGTCCTTACCCTCTATCACTACAACGCGGAAAGCAGGGCTCTCAAAGCTAAACTTAATCTGGTTTCCTGTGGTACAAGTACCCTTCCATGTGTTATCGGCAATGATACCATAGGCTGAACCATCCTTACGCAGACCTAATACCCAAGGGTGAGTCTGATACAAGTTCTTGCCTTCATTGGCCATATAGCCATAGTTGTCCTTGTTCCAGAAAACTACCTCCTTACCATTTCTGCGCAAGTCGCCAATAACCTCACCAGTACCGTACAAATCGTCATCGGCACCAACATTCAAGACAGCTACCGACTTGCCATTCTCCTGAGAGAACACAGGGCGAATCTTCCAATTCCCTGCCACATTTCCCTGAGGAACCAGTTCCTGTGTAAAGGCCATGGAAGGCAAATGAGCGCCGGCGTTAAAGTCGGCAGGATAGAAAACGGCTACGTTCTTATCAATCATGAACGACTGCTGTGCACTTACCGCAAGGGAAAGGCTGCAGAACAAGCCTAAAACAAATCTCTTATTCATTTCCTTATTTTATTTTTGTTATTCTCAACTGATCCAGCAGTGCCTGGTTTACGGTGATGTTCATATTCTCCACCGTATCACAGAATTCCAGGCTAATCACCTGCTGACCTTTCTTCATAGGGATAACCACCGCATTGCTCCAACCCCAGTTGTTCCAAGCATCGGAACCGCGATGTGGGAATACACTGGCACCTACCAGTTCACCATTTACCTTGAGCAGACGGGTAGCGCACTTGTTCTCCGTATTGATAGGGCCATTACCATTGGCATAGCGCCAGTCGATGGCATAGACACCATCGGCAGCAATCTCCACCGGAATGGTAATGAAAATATTCTCATTACGGGTAATCATGGCTGCATTTCCATGTACACCACTGATATCCACACCCTTCAAAGTAGGAACAGTACCACGCTCCATAATCTGAGCCTCCAGACCAGAGCCCACACCTTGGCTCTCCTTCACGGCAGCACGGTCTGGGTCAAATGGTAGACCATAGTTCTCAACCTCCAGCACCAGAGTCTGTGCATAATAATTGGTAGGCTCACTCATGTAGCCCTTATATCCTGCAGCATTCACTGCCTGTACGGCATATTCAGCATCAGCATCCAGAGCTACAGTACATACGGTCTGACGCTTCCACTCCTTTCCGTTCTTGAGTACAATATACTCCGTAGCGGTCTCCACAGGATTCCAAGACAACTGGTTGCCATTCAGCACGGTTGCTGGGGTAAGAGGCTGGTATGCGTTCTCCTGCATGTTCACCTTCATAGGGGCAGGCTGTACGTTATCCAACACCATTTCAATGGTATGTGCGCCGGTAAGCTTGCCATCGAAGAATGGAGCGGTCTCCACACCATCGAGTTTAAAGCTCTTCAGGGTGTTTCCGTAACCCTTGATGGACAGATCCAGCACGGCACCACGGTACTTGAAGTTGCTCAAGTGGCGGTTACCTGCAAGCACCTTAGGCACAAATGGCTTGAAGGTGATTCCATTCGTCTCATAACCTACACCAAAGAAGATGTTAGGAACAATGGCAGCACTAGCAGCCACACTCCACAGCTGGCGAGGAGAATTGATAGGAAGTCCCTTATAGTCACCATTATAGATCACCATATTCTCCTGGTTTGTCAGGAACAGAGCCGCACAACGGGTCAGTGTAGCCAGTGAATGCAGGAGAGCCTGCTCGTTACCCACCTTAGCTACAGCCTTCATCCAGTACGCCTGGGTGAAAGGCCACATGGCATCGTTATGATAAGGATACTGGTCCTTCAGGTTTGGATAGAAGTCTGGCGTACCGAAATCCTCATTCACATAGCTCTCAGAGATACGCTTCTGGCGGTCTGCAGGCGCAATATCGAACAAGATAGAGAATGCCTCACCCAAGATTTCCATCTGAGGATGCTGCACCAAGTGGTTACGGCCATACAGATAGATGGCGTAAAGGCCCTGATCCTCCATCCACAAGTTCTTATTGATACCCTCCTTGATGTCATCGGCCCACTTGTCGTACTTCTTAGCCAAAGCCTGCTGACCTTCCAGTCGGCACATCTCAGCCAAGATGCGGAGCGACTGATAGTGTACGGCTGTGGTTCCCATAGGCTCACTGTTATAGATATCCACAGGCTGTGCCCAGGTAGGATATTCCTGCTCACGCCAATCCAGCCAAGAGGTCTCACCCTTCATGAGCTGGGTCTGAGGGTCATAAGCCACCAGATGGTCATCCTCCAAGGTATTCTTGACGACAGGGAAGATTCTATCCAGCCATTCCTTCTCACCAGTTACCTTATATACCTCCCAGGCCGCCAGGACCCAAGTGGTGCGGTCTGTAGAACAAGGCCAGGCACCGCCTGTTCCCGTATCCTGGATGATACGGTTATTGGCGTTGATCTTAGCCAGCAGAGAAGTCTTACACACATCTGGGTGCAGCTGTGCCAGAGAATGAAGGATAGAGTAAGACACATCACGGGTCCATACTCCACCCCAGAACACACCGGTACGGAAGGTATTATCTGGTTCAATAGCCAGGATACTCTCCTCCAGTGCCATGTTATAGATGGCATTCTCCAGCACGTTGTCAGCTTTATACTGTGGCAATGCACTGATATCCTGCTTCAGGGTCCAGTGCTCACGGTCCACCACGCCTGGCATTTCAGGCATGCCAGCTACACCGGCCCCCTCTATAGGCTTGTAGTTGGATATAATCTCCGTAGCAGAGAGCGCCTTACCCTGGTATTTACCCTGGATAATGGTATTCCCCTTCCACTGGTAGGATTTATTCTTATAGATGTTTTGCGCAGATAATCCGAAAGGGAGTGCCATCAGGAATCCGCCCAAAACAAGTTTTGACATATTTTTCATGAGTAAAATCCGATTTTTGTTTACCTCGCAAAGATAAGCATTATTGATAAGAAAAAAAGCCCGACACGCGGGTGTCGGACTTTTTTCATATATTTAGTAACCCGGATTCTGCTTCAAGTTTGTATTCAAGTCCAAAACGGATTGTGGGATTGGGTAAACATTGGTATAACCAGTGTTATCTACCACATAGTCACCAGCAGCTCCGTTATGGTGAACACCTACGAAACGGTCGCGAGTAGGCTCGGTGAATGTACCGAAACGTACCTGGTCCTGACGACGAACGCCTTCCCATGCCAACTCAATCATACGCTCATCAAGAATGGTGTTATAGTCAATGCTAGTCTTTGCAGGAGCACCAACACGTTCACGAACCAGATTCAACTGTTCCAATGCCAGAGTTGGCTTATCCAGACGGAAGTTTGCTTCAGCCTTGATCAAGAGTGCATCACCATAACGCCAGATGACGAAGTCGTTGTTTATATCACCCTGGATGGTAGAAGTCTTGTCATACTCATACTTCTTGAAACGTGCACCAGCACACTTCACAGCATGAGGATCAGAACCATCGCCGAAATCCACAACAGCAGCCCAAGGCATATACTCCAAGTTCTGTGAGGTAGCGCCATCGCCAACCAAAACGCCGGTATCGCCTACATAGTCAGTACCAGTATAGTAGTTGATAGCCAGACGTGGGTCCTGATCAGCGGTATCATAGCCCATAACCTCCATGGCACGGGTAGTAGCACAAGCACCATTCCAACCAGAATAGCCCATAGCACCTGCATGGTTATAGTGCAAAGAACGCATCAAGTTTGCATCCCAGAGCATGTACTTCTTATCATCGTTTGGACGAATCCAGATGTTCTCCACAGAAGTAGAGTTAGCCACAGCAAAGTTTTGAGCGTAGCTGTCCTGCAAGCGATAACCCATATTCTCCAATTGCTCTACACAATAAATAGCAGTCTCCCAAGCATTACGAGACTTACCGTCAACAGTCATCATGATGGTCTTACCTGCAGCAGAAACGGCATCGCCCACCTCTGCAGTAGCCTTTGCAGCACCACTCTTGTCGCCACCTACCAGCATCTTCAGAGAAGAAGCATCGGTTACATTGGTAGTGAATACAGGGGCATTGATAGCCATCTTAGCCAAGCACATGTAAGCAGTAGCTTTATTTACACGGCCATACAGTGTGCTGGTTTCTGATACGCAGCTCTCTGTAGACAGCAATGGAAGAACCTCGGTCAGCTCTTTTACTACGAAATCAAACACCTCCTTACGAGAAGCCTGCTTCACATCGCTGATGCTCTGCTTAGAAGACTCTACGATAGGAACGTTAGCGAACAAGTCGCAGGCATTATAATAATACAATGCACGCAATGCACGAAGCTCTGCGATGTAGGCTGCATTTGCAGTCTCATCCAGGCTCTTCAGGTAATCGATATTAGAGTTACACTTACCCACGATACCATAGATATGGTTCCATACAGTAGCATAGACATCGACAGAAGGACCGAAGTTGTGCAAGAACAAGTTCTGCCACTTACCACCGTCAACCCAGTCGCCCTGGCGACCTGGAAGCATGGTCTGATCTGAAGTGAACTCGTTCAGACAGTGAATGTTATCGGTATTACCATACCATCCGTTGCCGATAGATGAATATACATTTGCCACGGAGTTCACGTAGGTCAATGTAGGGTTGGCAAAAGCCTGCTCTTCACTCAGCGAGCTCTTAGGCTCCTCGTCCAGAGAACAGCTAGCCAGGAATGCTGTGCTGAAAAGCATTGCACCGAATATATATCTTTTCATATATTTTCTGTATTAGTTTGTTTAACAATTAGAACTTGATACCAACTGACAGAGAGAAAGTACGAGTCAATGGGTAGATTCGCTTATCATCTACACCCAGAGTACCATAAGTGGTAGTACCCTCGTTCTGGCGTACCAAACTTGCAGAGTTGATCATTGGAGTCAAGCCACTATAGCCTGTGAATGTTGCTACATTGTTGCAAGACAGAGAGATACGGATGTTCTCAATAACCTTGCTCTTGAGCATATCCTTAGTAAGGTTGTAACCCAGGGTGATGTACTCAAAGTTTACATAGTCACCCTTCTCCAGCCAGTAGTCTGAGATCTGGATATCGCGGATACCCTTACCGCCATTGTGAGAAGCAGCATCAGCCAGCAGGTTGTAAGTTGGGAAGTTATTGTAGTTAGAGTAGGTCATTCCTGTACCGTTATAGATCTTGTGGCCGAATGCGCCGTTGAACTGCATTGCCAGATCCCAGTTCTTGTACTTGAAGTTCATGTCCATACCCAGGTATGCCTTAGGAATAGCCTGACCAGCAACCTTACGGTCACCATTGTCGCCAGTATCAATCTTACCATCGTTATTCACGTCTTCCAGCACATACTGACCGTCGCCAGTGAAGCCTGTGAAGTGAGGCAAGTAGAAGGTACCGATAGGCTGACCCTCAATCAAATAGGTCACACCAGTATTCTGAGTCAAACCAGCAGCATTGATGTTTGCTACAGCAATGTGCTCAGAGGTTGTCAGCTCCTGGCCATTATAAGTACCAGACAAGCTTGTCAAGGTGTTCTTCTGGAATGAAACGTTAGCACCCATGTTGAAGGTGAAATCCTTAGTCTTCACGATATCACCACGAACAGCCAATTCCAAACCTGAGTTCTTCATCTCACCCATGTTAGCCAACAGTGTGGTATATACGAATGGAGGAACAGGAACGGTATAGTTGTACAGCAACTTAGAAGTCTTAGAGGTGTACCAGTCTAAAGTAACATTCAAACGACCAGCGAACATACCCAAGTCAACACCCACGTCGAAGGTCTTCTTAACCTCCCACTGCAAGTCAGGGTTAGGGTTAGAGTTGATAGCATAAGTAGTCACGTTAGCACCACCCACTGTAGTCACACCATTTGGAGAGTAGAGTGACAGAGAGTTATATGGAGAGATAGCATCCTGGTTACCAGTAACACCATAGCTGGCACGCAGTTTCAAGTTATCAATAGAACGGATGTTCTTGATAAAGCTCTCGTTGCTCATTACCCAAGCCAAAGAAGCTGATGGGAAGTAACCCCACTTGTGGTTAGCACCCAGCTTAGAGGAACCATCGGCACGCATGTTAACGGTAGCGATGTACTTGTCATTGAACATATAGTTCAAACGGAACATGTAAGAAGCGATGGTGTAGTCAGAAGCAGCACTGGTATTGTTACCCCAAGCCACGTTAGCACCACCCTGCAGGTTGTTATAGCCCAACTCGTTTGTCTCAAAGCCCTTTGCCTGAGTTACGAAGGTAAAGGTATCATATTTCTGGCCTTCTACTACTGCCATAGCATCGATATGATGCTTAGCCAAATCCTTAGAGTAGTTCAGCTGTACGTTACCCATGATATCCTTACGGTTCATGTGGTTCAGATATGCCCAACCATTACCGTTCAACTCACCCTGACGGATATCGTTTGGCAAATAACGCTTCAAGTCAATGTTCATGTTAGTGTAGCTACCAAAACCACTCAAAGTCAAACCCTCAAGGATAGTCCAAGTAGCCTTGCCATGTACGTTGATAGAACCAACCAGATAGTCGTTCTTAATCTCTGTCTGACCCAGTGGGTTGTAGATTTCGTTAGCCAACAAGTCCTCGTCCCAACGGCCTTCGGCATTCTTATGAGTAGGGTAAGTAGGGTTATAAGCTGCTGCAGAGTAGAACATCTTCTGCATATCATACTGCTGCTTACCATCACGCTCGCTAGCCAGAACACCGAGTTCCAGTTTCAGCTTCTTATTGAATGCATACTGCTGAGCATCCAACTTAGCAGTGTAGTTAATCATGTCTGAGTTCTTCAGCGCACCCTGCTGCTGGATTACACCTACAGAAGCACGCATGTTTCCATTCTCATTACCCTGAGTGAAAGAAACGTTGTGGTTCTGGGTGATACCGTTACGCTCAATAGCATCCAACCAATTGGTATTTGCACCAAGGTCTGTGAATGCTATGCCCAGTCCCTTAGCTTCCTTACGGTACTGTTCTGCGCTCATCATCTCAATGTTCTTGAACACACTGTTCACACCAAACTGACCGCTATACTCGATATTTGCAAAACCATTCTTACCCTTGGTAGTTGTAACCACGATGACACCGGCAGCACCACGAGAACCGTACTGTGCAGTCTCTGATGCATCCTTCAAAATGGTCATGCTCTCAATATCACTTGGAGAAAGGGTGTTCATGACAGTCATGTCAGCAAACACGCCATCGATGATAACCAATGGGTCATTACCACCAGACAAAGAAGAGGTACCACGGATACGGATGTTAGTAGGTCCCATAGGGTCACCACCTGCAGAGGTAATGACAACACCGGCAGACTTACCCTTCAATGCATCAGCTGCATTGGTGACAACACCCTTGTTCAAGTCTTCCTTCTTTACGCGGTCTACAGCACCAGAGATTGTTCTCTTGGAACCTACTGCATAACCTACAACCACTACGTCCTCCAGGAGCTCTGAATCCTCCTTCAGGGTTACGTTAATGGTTTTCTGACCTGCAACGGCAATCTCCTGGTCCTTGTATCCGACATAAGAGAAAACCAATGTTGCATTATTAGGTACGTTTGTAACGGTATAATTACCATCGAAATCGGTAATTGTACCATTTGTAGTACCCTTCACCAGGACATTTGCACCGATGATAGGCTCACCGGTCTCGTCCTTTACATTACCAGTGACAGTAATCTGTGCCATGGCAACTACTGTCATTAAGAATGCAGTCGCAAGCGAAAGCAATCTTTTTGATAAAAGGTTTTTACACATAAGTTTATCCTCAAATCCGCAAGTAAACTTCAAAAGGACTCTTTGAAGCCGAAG
>JAUNHZ010000165.1 GCA_030523705.1 Bacteroidales bacterium | reverse complement strand
CCCCTCGAAGACACCCGACAGCAGCTCCACCACATCACCTTCCTTACGGTCGGTAGTAATCTTGCTCTGCCCCGGTTTCCTGCGGTTCAGCTCCTGCTGTATAAAATCCGTATCGATGGCAATCCCAGCAGGAAAGCCATCGATTACTCCACCAATGCCCGCGCCATGGCTCTCGCCAAAGCTGGTCAGTGTAAATATTTTGCCAAAGGTGTTGCTCATGATTTACTTCTTGCAATCGCAGTCGCCACCACAGTTGCAACCCTCATCGCCACCGCAGTTGCCACCACAGCCGCCGCAGTTACCACCGCAGCCACCGGTCATCATCTTAACCAAGTCTTCAATCTCCTGGTTGGTAGCATCGCGAGAAACCACTACCTGACCCTTGAAGTTCAGCTCCTTGCCAGCCAATGGGTGGTTCAAATCTACTGTTACGGTATTCTCTGTAATCTCTGTTACGGTAGCGTTAAAGCGCTCACCCTGCTGGTTCATCATAGGGATAACCAAGCCTTCCTTAATGTGCTCGCTGTCGAACTTACCGTTAATCTCAAACACTGACTTAGGCAGTTCCTGTACGCCTTCTGGCATGTGAGGGCCATAAGCATCGTCCACACTCAAGGTGAAGTCGAACTTATCGCCAGCGTTCAGGTTGATCAGGTTCTTCTCAAAAGCTTCCAAGGTGAATCCCATGCCAGTGATAAACTGGAAAGGATGTTCTGCTGGAGCCTGCTCTGTCAACTCCATCTTACCGTCCATTTTGGTGTACAGCTCGTAAGCCACGGTCATGTACTTGTTTGGGGTTTGTTCCATATGTTTTTACTGTTTTAATTTTCAATTAAACCTAATTGGGGTGTAAAGTTACTGCTTTATAGTCAATTGGGCAAATTACATGCCGTTTTTTTGCTGGTTCTCCGAATTTTGCCTAATATTGCACTTCCAAAAAAGAATAGAAGATGACCGACTATAAATTCGAAGTGTGTGCAAACTCGGTAGAGAGTGCCCTGGCTGCACAAGAGGGTGGAGCCACCCGTGTAGAACTCTGTGCGGGAATTCCAGAAGGAGGAACAACCCCTCCCTGGGGAGATATTGTCACAGCCAGAAAATATCTGACAAAAACAAAACTGCATGTGATTATCCGGCCAAGAGGTGGAGATTTTCTTTACAATTCGTTAGAGAAAGAAATCATGCTGGAGGATGTGAGAAATGCTAAAAAACTGGGTGCAGATGGTGTGGTTTTTGGCTGCCTTACCGCCGAAGGAAATATAGATATGCCTTTCATGCAGCAACTTATGGAAGCGTCTAAGGGCATGTCTGTCACCTTCCATCGCGCATTTGATGTGTGCCGTAACCCTAAGGAAGCACTAGAGCAAATCATAGCGTTAGGTTGTGACAGAATCTTGACATCGGGTCAGTGTGAGACAGCGGAAATAGGTATTCCTCTGCTCAAAGAGTTACAAGCACAGGCAGCCGGTAGAATCATCCTTTTAGCCGGGTGCGGTGTAAAGGAGCATAATATAGCCAAGATAGCTGCAGAGACAGGAATAAAAGAATTCCACTTCTCTGCCCGTGAGAAAGCAGAAAGTGGATCTGTACTCATTGATGAGAAACTAGGCATGGGTGGTAAACCCGATCAAACCACCGTTCGCCGCGTGAAAGATACGATATCTCAATTGACCAAGTAGGTTATCCCTCAAGAGATAAGCAGCATGTCATCCGGCAGGTGTGCTCAATACGGGGGAAAGAATCAGGATGTTTTTTAAGGCTTTCATAGTTGTGTTGTAGTTTGTTGCAGCAAGTTAGGCAAAAATAGGGAGATTTAGTATATTCACCCCACTTATTTATTACCTTTAAACTACTTCCTTTGGCGAAATGGTAAAAAAAAGAGTATTTTTGCAGAAAATAGGACTTCAAGTAAAACGACTTATATTTAATAAACCATGAAAAAACTCTTTTTAGTCGCTTCTCTATGTGCCTTGGGTATGCAGCAGGTATCTGCGCAGAGCCTCAAGCTGAATGAGAACAACATTGATGAGATTGTCAAGGCCATGACCTTGGAGGAGAAATCCAAACTCCTGGTGGGCTGCGGACGTTCTGTGGCTTTTCTGGCTGCATTTGGCGGTAACGGCATGATAGGCCAGCATTCGGACATCGTATCCGGTGCGGCTGGCTCTACCTGGTCGTTGGACCGTCTGGGCATCACCCCAACCGTAGTAGCCGACGGACCTGCCGGCCTCCGTATCGCGCCAACCCGTAAGGAAACAGACCGTACGTACTACTGTACCGGTTTCCCTGTAGGTATATCACTGGCCAGCTCATGGAACACAGAGCTGGTGAAGGAAGTGGGTGCCGCTATCGGTAATGAGGTGCTGGAGTATGGCGTGGACGTACTGCTGGCTCCAGGTATGAACCTGCACCGTTCCCCACTTTGCGGACGTAACTTCGAGTATTATTCAGAGGACCCTGTAGTGACCGGTAAGATTGCGGCAGCCTATGTGAACGGCGTGCAGAGCAATGGCGTAGGTACCTCCATCAAGCACTATGCTGCGAATAGTCAGGAGACCAACCGTAAGGGTGTGAACGATGTAGTGGCTCAGCGTCCTTTGCGTGAACTTTACTTGAAAGGCTTTGAGATAGCTGTCAGAGAGGCACAGCCTTGGACCGTTATGTCATCTTATAACCTTTTGAATGGTGAATATACCCAGGAGAGTTATGACTTGCTTACCACCATCTTGAGAAAGGAATGGGGATTCAATGGTATTGTCATGTCCGACTGGACGGACAAGGCTCCAACCCGTAGCCCTGCCCGTGAGGTACATGCTGGCCAGGACCTGAAAATGCCTGGTTCACAGGAGCTGTCTGATGACCTGGTTGCTGATGTGAAAGCTGGTAAGGTGTCTATGGCCGATGTGGATTTGTGTGTTAAGCGCATGCTGGAGTACATTGTCCGCACTCCACGCTTCAAAGGCTATAAGTTCAGTGAGAACCCTGATTTGAAGGCACATGCAGCAGTTACCCGTCAGAGTGCTACAGAAGGAATGGTGCTGTTAGAGAATAAGGCGGAGACCCTTCCACTGAAGAACGTAGAGAATCTGGCAGTATTCGGCATTACCTCTTATGACTTCATTGCTGGTGGAACCGGTTCCGGTAACGTGAATAAAGCTTACACCGTGTCTCTGATTGAGGGTCTGAACAATGCCGGTTTGAAACCAACCCAGAGCTTATCCGATGTATATACCGCTTACAAAACCTATCAGGAGAATCTGAATGCAGCAGTGGGTACCCGTAGCAGCATGCTGGGCAAGCCAGTGCTCCCAGAGATGCCTATTGCTCGTAATGTCATCGATGTACAGGCTAAGGAGGCAGACATGGCGCTGCTCACTATTGGCCGTCAGGCAGGTGAGGGTAGAGACCGCGGTATTGACAACGACTTCAACTTAAGTGCTTTAGAGCGTCAGATGCTTTCTGATATCTGCGATGCGTTCCACATGCAGGGTAAGAAGGTGGTAGTGGTACTGAACATGGGTAATGCCATTGAGACCGCTTCTTGGAAGGATATGCCAGATGCTATCCTCATGGCATGGCAGCCAGGACAGGAAGGCGGTAACTCCGTAGCTGACGTGCTGACTGGTAAGGCTAATCCAAGTGGTAAGTTGACCATGACATTCCCTATCAACTGCACCGACGAGCCTTCTACCTTTAACTTCCCAGTGGCAGGAACTACTCCGCAGACCTCTGCCTTCCGTGCACCAACTCCTGTAAAGAATGTAGATTACACCCTTCATGCAGAAGGTATGGATGTAGGTTACCGCTATTTCAATACAAATGGTGTAAAGGTTTCTTATCCATTTGGTTATGGCTTGAGCTATACTACATTTGGTTACAGTAAGCCAACTGTAAAGGCCGGAAAGGATGGATTTGTAGCAACCATTACCGTAACTAATACCGGTAAGGTAGCTGGTAAGGAAGTGGTTCAGCTGTATGTATCTGCTCCTGCTGGTGGCTTGGAAAAGCCTGCACAGGAACTCAAGGCATTTGCTAAGACCCGTGAGCTGCAGCCAGGTGAGAGTCAGACACTGACCTTCACAGTCGATGCTTACACTTTGGCCAGCTTTAATGAGAGTACTTCTGCTTGGGAGACAGCAGCCGGCAAGTACACTTTGAAGTTTGCTGCAAATGTAGAAGATGTACGTGCAACTGCCGTTTACACCCAGGCTAAGGCCGTTTCTACTCCTGCTGCAAACGTATTGGCTCCAAATATGGAACTGAAATAAGTACAGGACATACATAGCAAAAAGAGGGGGAAACCAGGGTAAATGTGGTTTCCCCCTCTTTTTCTTTTAAACAGATTACCGCTCACTTCTTCACTGGGAATTCCATCTGCTGGCCAGAGTAGCTGCAGCTCGTTCCGTTGTTAGGATTCACGTCTATCTGTCCGTTCTCATTGACACCCCAGGTGGTCAGCTGAATCTTGTATTTGATACCCTGGTGCTCCACCTCCAGGTTCGTTGTGGTGCGCGTGCTGTTCTTCTTATTCTTCACCTGCACCTTCACGTTCTTCACTGGTTCCTTGAAATTCAAGCCGTCGGAATTGAAAACAGGAGAATAAGTCTCACCCATATAAGGCAGGTACAAATCTATGGTGTCATTCTTTAGTTTCAGGAAGTATCCACCTTCCAGCATCTTAGATGGGAACTTCATAGGGATCATCATATTAGGCTCAATATAGATACCCTTATTCTCCTGTGACATAGATGGAAGAACCATCATTGTCAGCAACATCATCATTGTAAATAACCGTTTCATAGCTCTTCAATTTTAAATGGTTTATAACTTATTTTTGATGTTGCAAAAGTACGGCGGGATTTGGATAGTTCCAAGGAAAAATCCCTAATTGTTTGGGGTATTTTCCCTAATCCGATAATCCTAACGGAGAATACCAGATTCCTTTTGATTTTTTCTTCTTACCCTAAGCGGTGTGTGATTTGCCCTAGAAGTTATTTAAACTCATCTCCATAACTTTTTTGTGGATATTGTTAAAAGTGTTTAATTTTCATGCAAGTCTTATTTATTTGTAAATTTGTTTCTTATTTTTGCAAATAATATATTTCTCTCAAAATTATGAAACAAAATTTATAAATCACTATGAAAAAATTTCTATT
>JAUNHZ010000011.1:9682-30699 GCA_030523705.1 Bacteroidales bacterium | reverse complement strand
TGTTGCTCAGGACCTTAAAATATGTTTAATGTTATAGTGCTGCGAAATTAAGGTCTTACAACTTTCTCATCAAAAGCAGGTATATTAACTCTCCATAATCCTTCTGATACTTCATTGGATTCTCTCCATTCTGGGATATCTAACCAGATTGACTCAAGAAGTTCTTGTGGACTCTGTTCATAATCGTCCCATGTCTTCTTAAAGACTTTTTCACCAGTATCGTCATATTTTATATATTGAATGACTGGACTATACAATAATCTGGCTCTATGCTGTCTTTTACCAACCCACAATATTCCCAGGTTTGTCAAATAATCTTGGTCATCAATCATCAAGTAGTATTCTAACAATTCTCTTATTGACTTCTCCTTAACAACTTGGGACACTCTATCAGAATTTCTAATATCACGTTCGAAACGCTGTAGCTTGAAAGAATCAGCATCTTCCCATTTTACTGGTAGGGTTACTTTTGTTTCCCAGCAATATGATGGCTTATCACCTACCAATCTGATGAGTTCATCAGGCAGAAGTGTGCGGCTCTTGTCATTATCACGCATAAAGTACTTACCGTTGGTTGTAGATGCAACTGAGGTTCTGGACTGATGTATAGTCAAATCCAGATATTCTCCTCCGTTTTCTGCAGTGACAATTTGCTGGGATATGCCAACATTGATTGTTAATTCATTCAGTCTTTTAACCGTACCTTCTGCAATGTCTATAGTTCTCTTCTGACTTGACGGAGGTAATTCATCTTCATCTTCAATGCCTATATGTAAATGACCTCCTTTGAAGTTTGCAAAGGCTACACAATCTTTTGCTAATTCATTAAAGTCTCTGGTTTTCCCAACAATAGTCTTTAATGATTTTTTATCCCAAGTTGAAAATTCTTTTCTCATATTGTCATCCTTTTATAGTAATCCCTAAAAGGTTCTGAATCTCGGTAAGTGTCTTATCTATCTTGGCATCCAGTGCATTTCGCTTCTCATGATACTGGCGAAGCAGTTCGTCTGGTGGCAGAACCTCTTCTTCCTCCTTAGGGAACTTGCACTGGTCAAAGTTGCAGTCCATGTCCAGGAGCTGCTGGGCAGTGAACTTGCGGCTCTTCTCCCCTGATTCGTCACTTATGATTTCCTTTCTGTCTGCCCACCATTCCTGAATAGGCTGGGTGTGCTCCAGTTTCATGCTCTTGGTCTTGGAGAAATGCTTGTAGCCCTCTGGCATATCCATGCGGTAGAACCAGGTTTCATTGGTCTTGAATCCCTCCTTGGCACCATCGGCAGTCTCATTGTTGAAGAACAGGATGTTGGTGGCAATAGATGTATATGGGGAGAAAATGCTTCCTGGCAGACGGATAATGGTGTGCAGGTTGAACTTGCGCAACAGGTTCTCCTTGATGGCACGTTTCGCACCATCGGTACCGAACAGGAAACCATCGGGGATAATCACACCGGCACGGCCTGCAGCCTTCAGGCGGTACATAATGAGCACAATAAAGAGGTCGGCAGTCTCACTGCTTCGGTACTGCATAGGGAAATTACCCTTTACACTGGCCTCGGTGCTGCCACCGTATGGTGGGTTCATGCCTATTACATCTACCTTATCTGAATCTTTAAAATCAGATACATTTGTTCCTAAAGAGTCACAGTTCCTGATGTTTGGAGCCTCTATGTCATGTACCAGCAGGTTGGTGATGCTGAGCAGATAAGGAAGTGGCTTCCATTCCTGACCGCAAACGGCTTTCTGGAGCTTTTCATTGTCGGCAGCCGAAGATACATTTGGAGCCATGTAATTCAAGGCTGATGTCAAGAAACCACCTGTACCTGAGGTAAAGTCACCGAATGTCTCTCCTAATTTTGGATCCAGCATCTTCACGATAAAGTCGGTCAATGCTCGTGGGGTATAGAACTCACCGGCATTTCCGGCACTCTGCAGTTCCTTCAGCATGGTCTCATAGATATCACCGAATGTATGGCGGTCCTCAGCATCATCGAACTCTATCTCGTTCACCACATTGATGACCTGGCGCAGAAGTGTTCCGTTCTTCATGTACTGGTTCAGATCTGCAAAGGTTTCCTTTACAATACTCTTAGAACGTGGCGTGTTGAAATCTACGGGCAGGTTCTTCAAGGTTGGGAACAGCTCCTCATTGACGAATTTCAAGAGAGCTTCGCCGGTCAGTGCGTTACCATCTTTTTCATCTATAGCCCAGTTACGCCAACGAAGGTTCTCTGGTATGATAGATGTAAATTCCTTCTTATCCTTATATGCCTTGTATTCCCAGGTTTCTTCCTGGGTATCGTATACTTTCAAGAAAAACATCCAGGTCATCTGCTCAATGCGCTGTGCATCACCATTGATGCCTGCGTCAGAGCGCATGATGTCCTGCATGCGCTTGATAATGTTGTTTACTGCCATTATACTGCTTTATAAATCTGTTCTTCTAATTCTCTAATAGCCTCTTCAAACTTGGCTGGTCCACCAAAGAGCTTTACTATTTTCACAGGAGTACCTATCTGATTGAAAGGTGGAATTTCCAGAATGTCCGCTTTCTCAAAATCCAGGATTCCGTTCTCTGCGTACTTATCTAACAATGCCTCTAAAACCTCACGGGCCTTACCCTCATATTTGCCAAAATAATTGCGCTTCTTTACATTATTGGCACGTTCCTTTCTGGTCAAAGGTGGTTGGTCGTAAGCCACATGGCAGATAATGTCAAAGATGTCGGCATCTTTCAGGGCCTTGTTCTTCTCACGGACTGCATCTATCAGGATGGAGTTCTCCTTCAGCTCATCCATGATAGCCTGCTTCTTATCTACCTCATTCCACTTGTTGATGAAGTCATCCAGTGTCTCATAATGACGGCGTATCTGCTTACGGGCAAACTGGGTGACAGACTCTGTCTTCATGGTCTTGCCATCCTCGCCAAGCACGGAAACCACTTCATGGGCAATGCTGATGTCTGAGCCTTCTACCAGATATTTCTCATAGGATTTTGGAGGTGGAGGGGTATGCGTACCACCACCGCCACCACCATGATGTCCACCAGATGGTGGCTCAGGGTCTCCATCGAACGCAGGGTCCTTAAACTTGGCGGTTGCATTACGGAAATCTAAGATCTCCAGATGCCACTTTCCCTTATCCTTGCGCAAACGGGTACCTCGGCCGATAATCTGCTTGAACTCGGTCATGGAACCGATTTCCTTATCTATCACTATCAAGCCACAGGTCTTGCAGTCCACACCTGTAGAGAGGAGTTCAGAAGTGGTCACTATGGTTGGGTAAGGCTCATCCACGCTGATGAAATTATCCAGCTGTTTCTTTCCCTCCTTGTCCTCGCCCACAATTCGGGTTACGTAGTAGGGATTCTTCTTGCACATGTCGGCATTCAGATCCACCAGTAAAGTGCGCATCTCCGCAGCTTCTTCTATATCGGTGCAGAAGACGATGGTCTTGGTCATACGGCCTATGTCATGCAGCATGCGGGTAATCCTGCGGGCTACAATCTGCCGGCGGAGCTTGATGGCCAAATCCCTTCCAAAATTCTGGCGCTGATAGAGTTTCTGCTCTATAAGCTGGCCTTTCAAGTCCTCTTCTCCGTCTTCCGGGGTCCATCCCTGCATATCTACGTTCAAGTAGGAATTCGTTACACGGTAAGGCGCCAAGAAACCGTCGTTGATACCCTGCAGGAGTGAATAGGTATAGACAGGCTCTCCGAAATAGTCCAGGTTGTTTGCACCTTCCTCGGCTTTTGGGGTGGCTGTCAGACCTATCTGTGCCGCAGAATCAAAATACTCCAGGACCTTACGCCAGGCAGAATCATCTTTGGCACTACCACGGTGGCACTCATCCACGATAATAAGGTCGAAGAATGATGGTGCTACTTCTGTGAACGGGTCTGGCTCTCCCTCTTTTCCTACCAGCTGATGGTAAAGGGCCATATAGATTTCATAGGATGTATCTATCTTGTCAATGCCGCTTGGAGTGGATTTCACCTTAGTCATGAACTTCTTGAATGGCTTGAAGTCCTGGCTCATGGTCTGGTCTATCAAGATATTGCGGTCTGCCAGATAGAGTATCTTTTTCTTGGCGCCACTCTGATGCAGGCGGTGGATAATCTGGAAAGCGGTATATGTCTTTCCTGTACCTGTAGCCATGACTATCAACACACGCTGCTTGCCGCAAGCTATAGCCTCTATGGTCCGGTCTATGGCTATACGCTGATAATATCTTGGCTCGTGACTGTAGGCATCTACGTAATATGGCGTTTCTATGATTTTCTGCTGGTCTGGCGTGTACTTCTTGGAATCCAGGTAGCGCTGGTACAGTTCTGCCTCAGTCGGAAAATCTTCAAGTTTTATCTCGGTCTCTTTCCCGGTTATGAAATCATGCTCCAGAAAGGCATCGCCATTACTGCTGTAAGCAAACTTCAAATCCAGAATCTGGGCATAGTCAATGGCCTGCTGAATACCAGCACCTACAGCGTGGTTATTGTCCTTAGCTTCTACCACAGCAATTGGCTTACCGGCATGGAAAAGCAGGTAATCCGCTTTCTTTCCTTCAGCTTGTTTGTGGAGATGGCCTACCACATGCACACGGCCATCGGTAAAGTAGTATTCTTCGCGCATGGTCGTGGGAACAGCCCAGCCTTTTGCGGTAAGGGCCGGAGAAATATACATGGTGCGTATTTCCTGTTCTTTCAGGTCTTTTTTAGAAACAGTTGCCATAGGTACACATTTTGCTTCAAAATTAGCAAAAAGAAATGACTTACTGGGGTTGTTCTTTAAAAAAAGAGTCAAAAAATAAAAAAAGAAAAAGTCCGGGATAGAAAAGGGGCTTAAAGATATTGGAATAACAACTATTATTCAGATAATTATTAATATCTTTGCAGTAAAAATTAGATAACCCATGAATAAGAAAGAAGAATTTATAGCGCTCCTGCGCAGTACGGAACGCGATGGTATATGATTGTCTTGCTTCAATGCGGACTGGATATGAGCGATGATGAGATCATGGCTATCCGCTGGCACATGAATGCATGGGATCTCCCTTTCCAGTCGGCAGATTTGAAGGGTAATTATAATAAAGCTAAGGATATTTGTCCTCTTTTATCGCTTATTCAGGCAGCAGATGGATTAGCATCTAATTTGTTGGAAAGCTCGAAAGACTGATACTAGCTATAGTTCCTCTAAATTCTTCTGTCATCCTGAATGGAGCGAAGCGAAATGAAGGATCTCGTCCAATATTACTTAGCTGGATTGGACGAGATCCTTCGCTTTGCTCAGGATGACAAAGAGAGAGGGAGTAATTACTTTACTACGATGACTACGCGGCGGCAGGCCTCATCGGCAGTCATGCCGTACTCGCCTACTGCGTAGGTCTCTGCAATCTGTGATTCTGATACGCCGGCACTGAGGAGGGCTTCCTTCACGGTCTGAACGCGCTGCTTAGACAGGCGCATGTTCAGGGTGGTGGAGCCTGGGGTATTTGCGGAACCTATGAGCATGACTTGCTTGCCGTTCAGTTCCTTCATGGCCTTGGCTACACGGTCCACTACCTGCTGACCTTCTGGAGTGAGCTCCGATGATGCGTTCTGGAAGTATACCAAACCGCCTTCCAGGACTACTGGCTCTGGGGCTGGCTGATTCTTGAGCTTGGCATTATCGGCCATCAGGGCACGATTCTTGGCGTTGGCCTCATCCAGCATGCGCTGCAGGTTTGCAGAGCTCTTCTCACAGTTCTCCTGTGCCATACGTGCTGCATCCAGCGCAGCCAGTGCCTTCAGGTACTTGGACTTGTTGCTGTAGATTCCCTGCTTCTTGCCCACGAAATTGTAGCGGAGTACCAAACCGGCATCCCACATGCTCTTAGGCATATAGCTGCGCTCCTGTGGCAGGATCTTGTACTGACCTATCACACCTAAGGTCCATTTTGGTGCCAGGTCCCACTCTGCAGAGAGCGACAGTGGGATATACAGTCCCGATGGGTTGTGCTTAACCTGGTCTGACTCTATCCATGAATGTGAGTAAATGTTCATGTGGTCATTGCCCTGCGCCACACAGTTGGCATCGAACGCCCATGTGTTAGAATAGGTGTTCCAGCCTTTCATAAAGCCTGCACCTGCGCCTACCCAGAGGTTGAACTTCTGTGCCCGGCGGTTATGCCAGATATCCATGATGTTCAGGTCGATGTTCAGGTCTGCACCCAGCATCTGGGTCATGTTGCGGTTCTGCAAGCGCACGCCCACAGTCTCCAGGGTTCCGGTGCGGCCATTCACCTGATAGTTAGGTGTGGTAGTGGTAGAAGTCACGGTACCCTTATCTGCATCTTTCAGGTAAGTCCATCCCACGTTCAGGCCCATACGGACCCAAGGGCGGATGTTATATTTCACGCCTATGGCTGCGTTTGGGGCTATATACTTCTTGCCCACAAACTGCTCACCGCGCATGTCGCCGTAGCCACCCACGCCACCCTGTACGTACACGCTCCACGTATTAGTGCGCACCGTGTCGTTATAGGTCTGTGCGTGAACGGTAGCCGTAGCGCCCAGCATGGCTGCCATACACAGTATGATATGCTTGATCTTCATGTTAGAAACGTTTTGAAGTTCTTATGTATGAATGAGTTATTCTGCTGCGGTATAAGCTGCGAACATGTTGAAGCCCCAGTATGGCTCCTTGTCATCGGTATAATTGTTGATGGTAACCACAGCCACGTTATTGCTATATGTACCGGTAGGTTCGTTCCATACCTGTAAGCCGTTGCAGTCTGCATAGCTCATCTTGTAGATGTAGTAGTTGTCTCCAATGCCTGGAACGGTAGGATCTACCTTGAAGAGCCATGTGATAGACTTAGGCAGCTTGATGACCCTGTTGGCAGTAACGCCGTCGAAGTCTGCAGTCTCTGTTGATGCAAATGTGTCGTAATCTGATGATACGTTCAGCTTGGTCATGCTAAGTGCGCCAAGTACCTCATTCTTAGGGTATGTAGGAACTGCCTCACGGGTATCCTGGCACTCTACGCGGTTTACCATCTCATAAGGTGCATCTACCAGGTCAAGCATGTCAGAAATGGCAGTTTTCACAGAAGCATCGGTCTTAGCCAGCTCCCAGTACTCTGGAAGTACGTAAACAGCTTTGTACAAGCCTCCTGTGGTTGCATCGCTCTCCTTAGTAAAGATTTTCTGGGTCTCACCTGGCTCTGAAATGCTGGCTACAGCCTCTTTCACAGCGTCCAGTTTATCGGCTACGTTCACCAGCTGAGCCTTAACCAGATTACCCTGATTGTCGATGGCCAGCTTAATAGCATCGCCCTTGGTAGAGATAGCCAGCTGAACCTCCTCTACACTAGCGGTCAAGTCGCCCAGTGCAGTGGTCTGGTCGTCTATCTTGGTGCCCACGGTACCTACAGCGGTGTAGATGCCCAGGAGTGAGCCATTGATGTCAGAAAGTGCCTGATTAGTAAGGCCTTGTGCGGTAGATACTGCGCCAATAGAGGTGTTCACGCCACCCATGGCGGTATTCAGGTTCTGAAGTTCAGTGATGATGTTTCCTAAAGAGGTGTTAGTTGTGCCCAGAGCAGTGCCGATGCCACCTACAGAGGTGTTCACGTCACCTAATGAAGAGTTGATGTCACCTAATGAACCATTAATATTAGTATCCATAGCCACGAGCTTATCCTTTACATCGCCCAGAGCGGTAGTCACGCCCTGCAGTGCAGTAGTGTTAGCCACGGTCTGTGCCTCAATCTTACCGGTCTGTGCATCGATGCTCAGCTTGATGTTCTGCAAGCCAGAGGTAAGCAGGGTGTTCAGTGCCTCCAGACGTGCATCGGTCTTAGCAGTCTGATCCTTTACGGCTACCAGCAGCTCACCTAAAGTCTGGGAGGTGGCAGACAGAATCTGGTTCTGTGCATCGAGCTTCAGGCTCAGCAGGTCACCCTTGTCGTTAATAGCAGTCACAATAGACTCACCGGTCTTCTTCTGCTGCTCGTTCAGTGCGCTGAAGCCGTTCAGCATGGTAGTGTTCAGGGTACCCAATGCGCTGTTCAGTGTAGTGGTCTGGGTAGTGATGGCACCGGTAGTTCCATCGATAGATACCTTAATAGATGCCAGTTTCTGATCCAGCATCTCATTCAGGGCAGCAAGTTTCTGGTTGAGTGACGAGTTCATATCATTCAAGGCAGAGATCAGTCCCGCATAGTCGTTTACAAAAGTCTTCTCGCCAAAATCCACTGTTGGCTCAAAAGTCTCAGAACATGCTGTAAAAGTCAGCATTGCGCCCATTCCGAGCGCCCAAGCAATTTTCTTGATAGTCGATATTTTTAGTTTTTTAAAATGATATAAGCAAGTATAGTTGAGCGCAAACCCTCACTAAGAGCCGCTTTCCTATTGCAAATATATGGGATTTTGCAAACGGCTCAAACAGGCCCAATCATTATTTGACGATTTGACCGTAAGATATTGTAGTTTTGAACGAGAAATTGCCCTTTTTACGCAGAACGCGCGCTAAAAATCCTATGAATCAGTTCCGTTTATCCACCACGGAAGCGCCAGGATAACGCTGAAGGCTATAAGTTACCTGCTGCACCGGGATGCCGGTCTTGATATTAGAATAGGTTATGGTAGAGGAAATGATGCCCATCTTTACGCGCACGGTCTTGGGATGGAAATTCTGGGCGTTCACCAGCATCTCTGCCGATGATGGGGCGTTCTTGGTCTTGTTTCCTTTCAGTTTCTTGAAACGGAGCAGGTAGCCGCCTTCGGCCTTCTCCATGGTCACGTCGTAGCCGGTATTAAAGGTGGAGCTCATGTCCATCTGCATCTTTTCCTCTTTCTTACGGTTGGAGATGGTCACGGTGTTTTTCTTCTTGTCGTAGGCATACGACGTGCTGCCACTAGCGTACATCTCCCCGTCCTCGGTCCTGAAGAAGGCTTGTTCCCCACGCACGGCCACAGACACCTGGAACTTGAATCCCACAGCCTTAATCTGCATATCGGCACTGTAGCCCTTATCCTTATCTAATACGGCCATGGTCTTGTCCAATACCTGGCGTGCAGTGAGCTGAGCCTGTACGGGAAGGGCGCAGAGTATTACGCAGAGGGTGAGTAGGTAGAGATGCTTCATGTTTTATTTTTGTTTTTTTATTTGTTTTTTTGTCATTCTGAGCCTTGGCGAAGAATCTCGTCCAATATTACGCTACTGGGTTGGACGAGATCCATTACCTACCTCGGCTTCGCCTCCCACGGTGACCGTTGGTTCACTACGTTCAGGATGACATTTTTTTTAATACCCTAGAGGATGACAATACTGAATTATACTGTGACAAAAATACGAATTTCTCTTTTTCTTCGCAACATTTCTGCAGTTTTTTACGTCTATACATCAGAAAACGGATTGTTATTGCAATGTTATACGGAATGCAGGGAATGCATCGTATCTTTGCCATACCAAAAGGAAACAAACAGATTAATTAACCATTAAAAGGAAACTAACATGAAAAAGCTATTTTTATCTCTCTTTGTTGTAATGAGCATGTCAGCAAGTCATGCTAACGCAAGTACAAGTACAGTAAACACACGCATCCAGAAGGTAGAGTCTTTCCTGGAGCTGCAGAACAGTCAGGTGAATGAGGCACGAAAGTCCGTGACCGACTACTACGATCTGATGCAAAAGCTGACAGAACAGCATGAAACAGATGCCACCATTAAGAAGGCTACTAACGCTCACTTGAAACAAATGCACAGGGTGCTGAGTCCAGGACAGTACCGCAAGTACTTACAAGTACTGAACGCCACCCTGCAAAATCATGGTGTTGATTATAGATAAGATTAATTGCTAACTAAAACAAGGGTGCACGAGACGTGATGTCTAGTGCACCCTATTTTTTTAGCGGTTTACAATTCAAATTCCAAGTCCTTATCATCCACCGGACCAAACCAGACGGAGAGCTGGACCTTGGCTTGTGCCTTAATGTCTGGGGTTACATTTGCCTTTATGTTCTTGTATGCCCAGATCAAGGCTGCAAGATCATCGGAGAATCCCAGTATAGGAATGACATCGGGAATGAGGTCGAATGGCAGGATGAGATAGCCTAATGCGCCACAGATCTTGAGCTTGTCCTCACGGGAACAGGTGTCGGATGTGAGCACATAATAGAGCAGCAACGCTACATAGACCACCTTTAAGCCGGCCTTTTTTGCAAAACCTTTCAGTTTCTCCCAGAACTTGTTCTCGGAATAGAGACTTGCGTATTTCTCTACATCTTTTGGTTCTTCCATATGCTTCTATATTTTAAATGGTTTGTTCAATGTAAGCTGTACAAAAACCATGCCACTTAAAAGGCGCGTGTCCACTCTTCTTCCATCGGGAAGAAATCCAGCGGTGGACAGTCTTGACCGAAATGATGATCCAGATAGAGGAAATAGTGTTCCCAGCGCGGGTAATAGAGGGTCATGAGCAGACCGCTCCATTCCTTGTGGGCATAATCATGCAGACCTCCCTTGTCGGCTGCCGTACGATTTCCCCATGTGGTTATCTGGGTGCGGGCATTCCAGGCATAGAGCGCTTTCTCCTCAGGGGTTGTGCCTCGCTTGCGCGCCATGTTCACCCAGGTGTCCAGGCGGAACTCTGGTCGACGTGCCAACAGCTCATCTTGCTCCAGCATGAGATGCAGGAAGCGCTGGTAGAGCTGGCGGAACAGCAACTGCTCTCCGGCGTGGTAAGCGCCTGCTATGGACTTGAGGAGGTAGCGACCTTTCTCTGCATTGGCTTGGCGACAGATATCCGTAAGGTCGTACTCAAAATTATTGTTTCCGATGAAGTCCGGCGCTGCCTGGCGCATGAGCGCTGCTGCCTGCATGACAGATTCCGGCGTATAGTATTCCTTGGAGTCTGCCCAGGAAGAGGCCTGTATGGCTGTCAGGGAAGGACGGGCGCAGAACACGGACTCTGTAGTGCCTTGCTGGATGGTACCCTTAGGACAGTTGTAGATGCCTTGCGCCAATAAGGTCCATGCCTGCTGTACCAGTGGATGATCCGTACCATAACGGGCTTTCACATAGTCTTGCAGCCAGGCCTCCTTCGTGAAGCGCTCACTGCGCCAAGGGAGTTCCATGAGGAGTTCAAACATCACGGGATTGTTCTCTATGCCTTCAGGGGTCATGCCCACACCACGCAGGGTCTGGGACTGCTCCTTGGCATCGTAGTAACCATTGATGAGTTCATCCATACGGCCGTGGAGTCCGGTATTGGCACCATAGTTCAAGAGCATGCAGTAGAGCCACTCGTGCTTTCCGTATCCACCCGCGCGATAGTTTGGATAGGCAGGGTTTCCCCAGTGTGGGGTACACTCGCTGAACAAGTCCAGCACCAGCAAATCGCCCTTATTCAGGTTCTCTATCATCTGTGGAAGCGGATTCTCCTGCCAGCCCTGGATGACCCACACGGCCTTAGGATTCGCCTTCTTCATGGCCGCCATCACGGATTTTCCCGCAGCATCCAGGTTCACGCCCTGGGTGTTACCGCCCTCATGGAAAGGGTCCATGGCGTAATAGTCGGAAACGCCGTAGAGCTTGGTGAGCTCCTGGTAATAGATAGCGGCAATCTCCTGGAAGCGACTGTCCTCCGGCTGCAGGAACGCAGGACGGGTATAGCTGCACCACGTACCAGGGTCCTTTACATTCAGGCCCAACTTCTGCGCCGCATCATGAGGCACCATGCCACAGTAACCCGGCAAGATAGGCGCTATGCCTAATTCCTTCATGCGGGTCACAATCTTCTTCTGCAGCTGCTCCTGCTGCACATACCAACTGTCGGGCACGGGTCCACCCCACCCCTCCAGGTTGTTCATGAGCCACCACGCGGTGAAGGCAGGACCTGCCACAAACTGGTTCACCTCATCTTTTGCATAGCCTAATCGCGTAAGCACGTTCTTCCAGACTACCTCTGTACCCGTGAGCGCCAAGGACATGTTGATGCCATGCAAAGCCATCCAGTCGATTTCCTTCTCCCATCGCTCCCAGTCCCAGAACGCCATGGAATACGAGAAGGTACAGAAATTAAAATCGTAACGGAAGGTCTGCGCCGTTTCATGACGCTCCCTGTGAGGCACCTCCGGAAGGGTATCCGGCAACTTGGCTTGCATGCCATTCCAAGACAAATGCACGCCGGCGTAATACTTCAGGTACCAGTTCACGCCGGTGGCAATGTTCACCCAGGTATTTCCGCGCACCACCACCTTCTTACCGTTCTGGTCCAGCTCAAAGAAATCCACCGGACCCTGGACCAGCTCCACCTGGAACTTGCGCGAAGCCCCCTTGTCGATGCGCTCCAGCAACTGCTGCACAGGATTCTGCGCAAGCTGCGCCGGGTTTAACGCATAAAGGCTCACTGTCAGAAACAGGAGCCCTATGAATGATGTTATTCTCTTAATCATTTACAACCTCTATATTAAAGTACATACGACTTAAGTCTACCGTCACCGAGACTTTTCTCTGGTCGGGCGTACAACTGCACAGCAGGAATACACCCGAAAGGATTATCAGCTTTTTCATACCCATGGATTATCAAATCATAATTATTGATTATCAAACAGACGGCGCTTGGTCTTGAAGCCTTTAGACTGTCCCCAGTACGCTATGACTATGGGGAAAACAGCACCACCTGTCACACAGAAGAAAGTAGCATGATCTCCGGTGAACACACGAGTTCCCAGGAACAAGCCGACAACAAAGGTAAAGGCACCGATGCACTGCAGTGCAGAAAACCAGCGCGGATTCTCCGGGAAAAACTGCATGATGCAAAATCCTACCCACGTGATGAATACCCCCAAGATGTTCAGCGGCAAAGGAAAGCCCTCTTCCATCATCAGGATCATGCCGCCTATAAGGACAACAATTCCCACCACGCTTATAATCATATTCACTTTCATTCTTCCTCCTCCTTTCTTTTCTTCTTTTTCAGCCTACCGCTCTTCTTCAAGGCCTCGTTCAGGATCCACAGAATCTGCCCATTGGTGGAGCGGAACTCATCGGCCGCCCACGCCTCAATGGCATTCATGGTCTCGCCATCTATACGCAGAATAAAGCTCTTGGTAGCCCCTTCCTTTTTTACCATCAGAATTAAAAATTAACTTTCACTTTCGGATTAATGCGAAGAATCTCTTCAATAAACAAATCCTGCGCTGCAGGGGAAATGACAAGAGGCATTCCGACACCGAAATCCAGCTTAATTCTATTCAACGAAGCTGCTGGAGAACTGAGTAGTGTACGGGTTGGCGTAATGCTTTCCAGCTTGGTTAGGTCATACGGTTTGCCCTTGATAAAAGGAAGCGTGCTCACGTAAAGCAGATTCTCCTCCAGGGTATAATGAATTCCAAATAAACTCAGCAGAATAAAACCAAAAACACCCAGCAAAATCAATATACGCGTGATATGAAATTCCCTGATAGACAAGTATACCGGGAACGCCAGTGCCAGTAAAATAAAAGCCACTAACAGCACACTAACTCTTGATCGAAATTTCATACTCTTATCTATTTAGATCCCTCCCCTATAAAAAGGAAGGGATGATATTACATTAATGATTCAATGTACCAGAATTGATAACTGGCTGTGCAGGCTCATCGGCACAGAGGACAACGAGCAGATTGCTTACCATAGCAGCCTTCTTCTCCTCATCGAGCTCTACAATCTCATCATCGCTGAGCTTATCCAAAGCTAACTTCACCATACTTACGGCACCTTCTACTATCTTTTCACGAGCAGCGATGATAGCCTCGGCCTGCTGACGGCGGAGCATAACGGCTGCAATCTCTGGAGCATAAGCCAGATAGTTGATGCGAGCCTCCATGACTTCCAGACCTGCCATGGCCAGACGCTCGTTCAGCTTGTTCAGCAGTACCTCGTTGATTTCATCGGAACCATCGCGAAGGGTGATTTCATTGGTCTTGCCATCGTTATTATCGTATGCGTACATACCTGCCACCTGACGGAGCGCAGAATCACTCTGAACAGCCACGAAGTTCTGAAACTTGTTCATACGCGCAGCAGCAGCGGCACCTACCTGCCCAGAGTTAGAGATATCCGTATCAATATCGAAGATAGCCTTATAGGTATCCTTCAGGCGCCAAACCACCACCAGACCGATGAGGATAGGGTTACCGTTCTTATCGTTCACCTTGATAGGCTCTGCGTTCAGGTTACGGGCACGCAGGGATACTTTCTTAGTACTCATGAAAGGGTTGATCCAGAAGAAGCCGGTCTTGCGGAATGTACCCACGTAACGACCGAAGAAAGTCAGCACCTTAGCCTCATTTGGCTCCTGCATGGTAAAGCCACAGCTGAAGATAATGGCCAGGATGAACAGCACAGCAGAACCAATGAAGCCCCACAGGCAAGGCTCACCCGCATTGGCAGCGATGCAAGACTTAGCAAACACATACACTAACAGTGCCCACAGCACTAAATCAATCACGATCATGAGGAATCCGTTCAAGTAACCTCCTCTGTAATCACATTCTTTTGTCTCCATAATTTCCTTTTTTAATTGGTTTGTTTTTGATATCATTTTGATATCGCAAATATATGCACTTTTCCGGTTCCTGCAAAATTTTCTGGCAGAATATTTCAAAAAATCTCAAAATATTTCACGGCGCTAAATATAAATAGGAAGAGATTCCCTATCTTTGCATGAGAAACAGGAAAAACTATGGCAGACAACTATCTGGAAAATCAATATGAAAAGTACCTGCAGCGAAAGGCCGCATGGGAAAAGAAAAAGAAGACAGGGACTAAAGCTGCACAGTCAGCCCGTCGTAAGCTAAATGCATGTAAGGTGGAAGATCCGCGTCGACCTGAGCGTGAAGACCTATAGAATGGCTCATGTGCACCAGATAAGTCTCTGGGCATCCCAGACGCTCCGCGAATGCGATGGCAGAAGCCACGGTCTGGTGTGATGGGTGTGGTTCCTTACGCAAGGCATTCTCAATGAGCAGGTCGCAGCCCTGGAGCAGTTCCCATCCCTCTTCAGGGAAAGAAGTCATATCCGTGATGTAAACCACATTATTCAGGCGATATCCCAGGATAGGGAGCTTGCCGTGCATGACGCGAAGAGGGGTAATCTGGATATCCCCTACCCAGAAGCTCTGCCCCGGCTCCACATCGTTCAGGTTAATCTTAGGCACACCCGGATAGAGGGTTTCACGGAAACAATATGGCAGGCGTTCACGCAGGCGCTGGTTCACAATGGCCTCGCCATAGATATTCACATCGCCAAACACACAGAAAGGGCGCAAGTCATCAATGCCACCCACATGGTCATAATGCTCATGGGTAACCAAGACACCATCAATCTTACGGTAAGGAATATGCAAGGACTGCTCCCGGAAATCCGCACTGCAGTCCACCAGGACACGGGTAGTCTCCGTCTCAAAGAGCGAAGAGCAGCGCAGACGACGGTCCCGTGCATCGGTTGATGTACATACCGCGCACTGGCAGCCGACCTGAGGCACGCCCGTACTTGTTCCACTACCCAAGACCGTAACCTTCATATCCTACGTTTATTCACTGGTATCCTCAAAACTGGTCAGCAACCAGGTATCATTCTTGCGCTCAAAGACAAGGGTGTTATTGAAACCGTTGCTACTGCCACGGAAATTCACAATCTTCTTCTCCTGCCCCAGGGCATTCTGTCCGTAGTTCACCTGTGTGAGTGTATGCACTGGCAGTTTAGGACGGTAAGCAAACCACTGGTCCACCGTAATGCCAAAGTCCACGGTCTTGAACTCATCATCAGGGTCAAACGTAATAAAGTTCAGCTGTGGAGACACATGCTCACGCTGGAAGATAGAGTCTGTGGCAAACTTCTCGTAGAACTCCAAGAAATGCACAGGGTCCTTCTCTTCGGTAAGCGGTTCTTCTACAATCTTATACAGAATCCAGAAACCTTTAGGATTACGCAGAAAATGATAACGCTTAGCCTCTTTCTTGTCCAGGTAGAGATATTCCATCTGCACCCTGGTCAGCGAGGTATCCTTCTCTATCTCCATGTCCGACGCACGGTCATAGAGCACAGAATAGAACTCCATGTTTGAGAATAATGGATCTTGTTTCCATGCAGTACGGGCAATGGTCTCTTTTTCTCCATCTCTATAATAAGGTAATGGAAAAGCAGTACGGCGCATCTGAGCCAGACTATCTTGTGAATAGTTGAACAAGAAGTCGTCAAAAAGTTCATCAGCACGGGCAGGCAAGGCTTCTTCCACCTCCTCCATGGTCAGGGTATCGGACACTACCGCTGTTACGCTATCCTCCTGGTTCTGGCCTTCCTCATCGTCCTGAGAACGATTAGTTGTACAGGCTATTGTCAAGAATATAAAAGAGCAAATAGCCCAAATCAATTTTTTCATTCACTACTAACTTGTAAAAAGTGCTGCAAAATTACATACTTTATTTGAGATTTGGCGCTTAATTTGCAATTATTTGCTTAACTTTGCACAGATTTTTAAGAAAACACAGATTTACTATGATAGAGAAGATTCAAAAACTTCTGGCAGAAGTGGAAGCTATCACAGCAGCCAATGCCGAAGAGCTGGAAGCCCTGCGTATCAAATACCTGAGTAAGAAGGGCGAAATCAGCAACTTGATGAATGATTTCCGTTCCGTACCTGCAGAGCAGAAAAAGGAATTAGGTATGAAGCTTAACGAGCTGAAGACTAAGGTGCAGGAGAGAATCAACACCTTGAAGGAACAGTTCGCCTCACAAGATACAGGCTGCGATGACCTGGACCTTACCCGTACCGCTTACCCTGTAGGTTTAGGTACCCGCCATCCACTGAGCATTGTACGCAATGAGATCATCGATATATTCTCACGCATGGGCTTTACCCTGGCCGATGGTCCTGAGGTAGAGGACGACTGGCATGTATTCTCTGCCATGAACTTTGCAGAGGATCACCCAGCACGCGACATGCAGGATACCTTCTTCATTGAGGCACACCCAGACATCGTGCTGCGTACCCACACTTCATCTGTCCAGGCACGCACCATGGAGCACAGCGAGCTTCCTATCCGTGTCATCTGTCCAGGACGTGTGTACAGAAATGAGGCCATCAGCGCCCGCGCACACTGCTTCTTCCACCAGGTAGAGGCACTGTACGTAGATGAGAACGTATCTTTCACCGACCTGAAGCAGGCTCTGCTCCTGTTTGCCAAGGAAATGTTTGGTGAGGACACCAAGATTCGCTTGCGTCCAAGCTACTTCCCATTCACAGAGCCAAGTGCAGAGATGGATATCAGCTGTCACCTGTGTGGTGGTGTAGGCTGCTCATTCTGTAAGGGAACCGGATGGGTAGAGATTTTAGGCTGCGGTATGGTAGACCCTAACGTACTGGAGCTGAACGGCATTGACTCTAAGAAGTACTCAGGCTGGGCACTGGGTATGGGTGTAGAGCGTATCACCAACCTGAAGTACCAGGTTAAGGACTTGCGTATGTTCTCTGAGAACGACACTCGTTTCCTGAAGGAATTTGAAAGTGCAAACTAAAGATACAGTCACCCTTTTTCCGGTGGCATAGCGATGAAGGGAGAACGGTTGTTTCTCCCTTCGTGCGTTTTAAACACATGACTATGAGAAAGAAAGAACTCTTCCAAGAAGTTATAGCACGGTTTGAGGAAGCCATGCCCATAGCAGAGACAGAGCTGCACTACAACAATCCGTTTGAACTGTTAGTGGCCGTCACCCTGTCTGCCCAGTGCACCGACAAGCGCGTGAACATGACCACCCCAGCCCTCTTTGCAGCCTATCCTGATGCCCAGAGCATGGCACAGGCTACCCCCGAGGACATCTACGCCTACATCAAGAGCATCTCCTACCCTAACAACAAAGCCAAGCACCTGGCCGGAATGGCGCGCAAGCTGATGGCAGATTTCGGAGGTGTAGTGCCAGAGACCCTGGAAGAGCTCACCACCCTTCCCGGAGTAGGCCGCAAGACCGCCAATGTGATACAGAGTGTGGTATGGGGAAAAGCCGCCATGGCCGTGGACACCCATGTGTTCAGGGTTAGCCACCGCATAGGCTTGGTGCCCAAGCGCTGCACCACCCCCTACAGCGTGGAGATGGAGCTCATGAAGTATCTCCCCCAGGATGTAGTCCCCAAAGCCCACCACTGGCTCATTCTCCACGGCCGGTACGTATGTATGGCACGCACACCCAAATGCCAGGAATGTGTGTTGAAAGGCATTTGCAAGACAGAAAAGAAAGGCGAGTAACCATTTTTTGCCAAAAAAATTCTTTTTTGGCGGAACAATTTGTTAACTTTGCGAGTTGGAAAGGATAGTTGATTTTTATTAACCCAATAAATACATTCAAAAAATGACAATTAACGAATTCAATTTTGCTGGCGAGAAGGCTATCGTACGTGTAGACTTCAATGTGCCTTTGAAGGATGGCGTTATTACTGACGACACCCGTATCCGTGGTGCACTTCCTACCTTGAAGAAGGTATTGGCAGACGGTGGTGCCCTGATCATCATGTCTCACATGGGTAAGCCAAAGGGCAAGGTAAAGCCTGAGCTCTCTCTGGGTCAGATCAAGGATGCAGTTGCTGCTGCACTGGGTGTTCCTGAAGTAAAGTTCGCTCCTGACTGCGCTGCTGCTGACGAGGCTGCTGCTGCATTGAAGGCAGGTGAGGTTCTGTTGTTGGAGAACCTGCGCTACTATCCAGAAGAGGAAGGTAAGCCAGTAGGTGTTGAGAAGGGTACTCCTGAGTACGATGAGGCAAAGAAGGCTATGAAGGGCGCTCAGAAGGACTTCGCTAAGAAGTTGGCTTCTTACGCTACTTGCTATGTAATGGATGCATTCGGTACAGCTCACCGTAAGCACGCTTCTACAGCTGTTATCGCTGACTACTTTGACGCAGACCACAAGATGTTGGGTTACCTGATGGAGAAGGAAGTTGCTGCAGTTGACGCTGTATTAGGTAACATCCAGCGCCCATTCGTTGCTATCATGGGTGGCTCTAAGGTATCTTCTAAGATTGGTATCATTGAGAACCTGCTGGGTAAGGCTGACAAGCTGATCCTGTGTGGTGGTATGACTTATACTTTCGCTAAGGCTCACGGTGGCGAGATTGGTGGTTCTATCGTTGAGATGGATAAGCTGGATGTAGCGCTGAACGTTGAGAAGCTGGCTGCAGAGAAGGGCGTTGAGCTGGTTATGGCTGAGGATGCTACTTGCTGCGATGGTCTGGACTTCGGTACCATGACTGTAAAGGAAGGTTCTAAGATTGAGAACTATCCATCAAATGCAATTCCTGCTGGTATGGAGGGTCTGGATGCAGGTCCTAAGGCTCAGGCTGCTTTCGCAGAGGCTATCAAGGGTGCTAAGACTATTCTGTGGAATGGTCCTGCAGGTGTATTCGAGTGCGATGATTTCACTGCTGGTTCTAAGGCTATCGGTGACGCTATTGCTGCTGCAACTGCTGAGGGTGCATTCTCTCTCATCGGTGGTGGTGACTCTGTAGCTTGCTGTACTAAGTTCGGTTTGACCGACAAGGTATCTTACATCTCAACTGGTGGTGGTGCTCTGTTGGAGGCTATCGAGGGTAAGGTTCTGCCAGGTGTAGCTGCTATCAAGGGCTAATCCGGAAGATAAAAATAATTCAAAAAGAGAGGGGAAACCAAATTCCCTTCTCTTTTTTTTGTCTATACTCCGGGGATATTGTAAATTTGCATCGATGAAAAAGATATTACCTTTACTGTTCTGCCTGTTTTTAGGGCTATCGGCTTGCGGGCCTAAAGCCCCTGATGCACAGCAGCGTATTGCTGATTCCCTGCGCCTGGATTCCATGACGCTGAAGATAGGCTATCTGCCTACCCTGGAGTCTCTCCCACTCCTGGCTGCCCAGAAAATGGGCTGGCTGGACTCTCTGGGCACTCCGGTGAAACTGATTCCGTTTGAAGCGGCCATCGATCTGGACACTGCCCTCCAGAACAAGCGGGTCCAGCTGATTACCACGGACCTGTGCAGGGCTATCCTCATGAACCAGAAAGATGACTCCATAAAGGTGGTGGGAAAGACACAGAGCGCATACTACCTCATTACGGCACAGAAACAGCGCTTGCGCAAGCCTAAGGACCTGCAGGAGCGCATGGTGGCTATAGCTAGGAATGAGCAGTCGGACTGCATGCTGGACCTGCTCCTGGAGCAGCAGGAGATGAATGTGGATTTTGTGAACCGTCCGCAGATCAACTCGCTGGCCTTACGCAGAGAAATGATCCTGAACCAGGAGATTGACGCCACCTTCCTGCCTGAGCCTTACGCCAGCCAGTGTATGGTGAACGGAGACCGCAATATAGCCAACAGCAAGGAGATAGGCGTTTCCTTCAGCTGCCTAGCCACCCATCTCCAATGGATGGCACAGTTCAAGGAAGCACTTCAGGGTGTCACCAGGTGCTACGACAAGGCTGCAGCATGGCTGAATGAGAACCCGGTGAACCTACAGGACTACTACGCCATAGACAAGCAGGTGGCAGATACCATACAGCTAGATACTTATCAGCCACTGAGCATGCCTCAGCAGCGCGACATAGAAAAGGCCAAGCAGTGGCTGACAGGAAGAAAACTAATGAAACAGACCACACACCAGCTGACCGACGATAGTTTGATACCATAACCACATTCCCATGAATAAAGAGCAGTTTGAGCGATACATGATGCAAATCAAGTTCAATCTGGATGCTGACCGGTTGAATGATGCCTTACGTATAGAGGAGAATGTTCTCTACACCAATCCAAGCTGGCCTTACCTGGACGATGTCATCAGCATCAGGCAGGCCTACCAGGGACTACTCAACTGCATGGAGCAAGGGTTTCAGGACCCTAGCCGTGAGGAGCAATACAACCGTCTGATTACGCAGGCCTACCAGATGATGCATAAGTTTGCACGGTTCTACAAGCTGCAAGATCCCTATAGCCTATACAAGAAATCCACCAATGAGCTGCAGGACACCCCCATGGAGG
>JAUNHZ010000011.1:6438-9672 GCA_030523705.1 Bacteroidales bacterium | reverse complement strand
GTGTACGTCAAGCAGCTGGGGCAGATCCAGCTGGAGCAGGTCATGAGCGAAGGAGACCTAACCCAGCAAGGCAAGAACGAGAAACTGCGCGAGGAATGTCGCCACCAGCTCTTCATCCGCATCTGGACCTCGGGCGTCTTCACGGTGGACGAAGTCAAGGCACTCCAGCAACTGATGGATTCTGCCCTGGTGCACAAGCACGACAAGGCCGTGTGCCTAGGCGCCCTGCTCCTGCACGAGGAACTGATGCCCGATATGGCCATCCTGGAGCTTATGGGGAAGATAGCCTCCAACTACAACACCGACGATGAGCTACGCTTACGCGCCCTGACCAATGTGGCCATCTGCCTGCTTACACACCACGAGGAATACAAGCACAGCCCAGCTAGATATAAAGCCATAGTGAAACTGTTCTGGAGTAATGGCATGAAAACAGATTTCATGATCATCGTGCACCAGATAGCCATGACCATGCGCAGCCGCGTCTTGCTGGAGCGCATACAGCAAGATATCATGCCACTGCTGCAGGGAGAAAATCCATTCGGCAACAGCATGGAACAGATTAAAAAAGCCTCCGACCAGATTCAGAAACTCATCAAGAAAGGAGTGGATGTGCAGTACGCCTCCATGTACCACGAGAAGAAGCACCCATTCTTCAAGCAGGTAGAGAACTGGTTCATGCCATTCAGCTCGGAACACACGCTTACCGCAGAGGCGCTCCGGGACGAGAAGTTTGCGACCAAGGAGATGAAAATCATACTCAACAATCCAACCATCTGCGACAGTGACCGTTGGTCTATCTTCTTCAAAATCAGAGAAGTAAACTTCCCTATGGAACTCTCTGGGCTCTCTGCCGATGAGATAGACATGGTGGACATGAAGCCTACACCGAACAGTCTGATACGCAACTATATAGCAGACCTGTTCCGTTTCTATACCATCTTTGCCTATCACCAAGAGTTCAACAGCCTCATCTTCGGTCCCCAGAAACTGCCGGAAGCCACACTGAGCGTCACCTCATCTATCCTAAGCCTACCAGAGGCCAAACTTGAAATGGCTGCCCGCCTGTTCAAGACCGAATTCTACGAGGAAGCCATAGCACTGGCCAGTGAATATATCGAAGACAAGGATTATGCGCTGGATGCAAATACACTGATAGGCAATATTTACCTGTCTGGATACAAGAACCCAGGAAAGGCCCAAGCCTATTACGAAGAAGCCCTATCCATAGAAAGCAGCAAAGACCTGAAGTACAAGCTGGCCATCTGCTATGCAGACCAGAAAGACAACGAGCGGGCTGCAGCACTTTTCCTGGAACTACTGGAAGAAGAACCAGAGAACGTACAATTCATGATGGAAACTATCCTAAGCTTGGTAAAGTCTGGTGCTATAGAACAAGCTATTCCTATCCTCTATAAACTGAGTTACATAGACGAAGCGAATAGTGGCGACTTTGCCCATGGTCAATTAGCCAGATGTTTCCTGATTCAAGACAAGTTAGAAGAGGCATGGGCTGCTTTTGAGCAGATAGAGAATAGAAGCCTGCCTAACCTACTCTTAGGAGGCAAGATTTGCTGGGCTATGCAAGACTATAAGAATGCCATAGACTTCTTTAAGTACTACCTGAAAAAGAGTCCGGACAAGAACAAGGCCATGAACAGCCTATTTGAGGAAGACCCTGTGATGGAGAAATACCACTTGGGAGAATTTGAGCTCCAGTTGATCTGGGATATCCTGCACAAGGATTAAAGGCAGAACGACAGCAGTGAAGCTAAGCGACCTACCACGCATCGCTTCCACCAAGAACGGGATTTCCAGACCTCATCGGTCAGTACACGAGAGTCTTTTGCGTCGTTCTCAAACATGGTCACCAGTTCCCCGGTAACCTCCTTGTTAAAGACCACCACGTTCAGCTCATAATCATAGCGAAGGGAACGACTGTCCAGGTTTGTAGAGCCCACCGTGCAGAAACGGTCGTCCACCATCATGACCTTGGAGTGATGGAAACCACCATCATAAAGGAAAACCTTGGCACCACGCTTGCGCAGCTTATTCACCTCATTATATGCAGCATCGGGCGTAAACTGGATATCACTCTTGCTTGGAATCATGATCTGCACATCCACACCACGGTCTATAGCCCGTTTCAGCGCCTTCTTGACCTTATGCGTAGGAGCAAAATAAGGATTAATGATCAACACCTTATCCTGAGCCGCATCCAGGGACACGGTATAAAGGTCACGCATAATCTTAGGTGTCTTGCGAGGAATACGGTCCAGCACCGCCAGTGTAGCCTGATGCTCCTTACTCTCCAGCAGCGGATGCAATGGGATGATATTCCCGGCCTCGTCGGTGGCATGGTTTACAGGACCCGCATGATACTCACCCGACTCACGCTCATCCTTACGGAGCTTGAGATCCATGAGCTGAACAGCCCGGTTCCATTCCTCCTCTGTGCCCTTCAAATGCAACAAGAGTGAATCCTGATGATTGATAGGCTGAAGCGCAGCAGGCTGCTTGTAGGTATAGGCATCTAAATCCTGCTTGGTCTCCTTTTTCCAAGATTCATGGAAAGCTTTCTGCAGTTCCTTTACGGCACCACCCTGGATACGCATGTGCATATCCCTCCACTGACCAATCTCCGGAAGGCCCACCACATAATAATCGGCCACATTCATACCACCCGTATAGGCAATCTCATCATCGATGACCACAATCTTACGATGGTCTCGTGGATAGATATGGTTCACCCAAGGGAATTTCACAGGGTCCCACTTGAAAAGCTGGATACCCATGTTACGGATAGCGTCCACATGACGATTCTTCAAGGGACGGTTATTACTCATATTTCCAAAGGCATCGTACAAGGCTCGGACCTCCACCCCTTGCTTCACCTTTACAGAAAGCAGATTAAAAAGCGCGTTTGCAATAGAATCATTACGGAAATTGAAATACTCCAGATGAACCGATTTCTTAGCATCACGAATAGCCTGGAACATGTCCGTGAACTTCTCCTCACCACTCTTCAGCAGCTTCACCGTATTATTCCGATAGACCGGTACCTCCTCGTTCAGCACCCAGTGATACACTACAGAATCACTTGGCACATCGGTAAGCTGCGCTTTAGCCACAACTGAAAAAAAGGAACAAATAACAATCCAAATAAAACGATTCATCTCAATTTTTCGCATAAACGCTGCAAAGGTACAAAAAAAGGAGGTGACTTGCACCTCC
>JAUNHZ010000011.1:0-6428 GCA_030523705.1 Bacteroidales bacterium | reverse complement strand
AATCATTCTTTTTTCCACATACGGCTCATATCCTCCAGGGTCTTACCCTTAGTTTCAGGAACCAGTTTCCATACAAATACTGCTGCGATGATACAAATGACACCATATAGGCCATAAGTGAACCAGTAACCCAGACTGTTTGCCATAGGAACGAACGAAGTAGATACTATCCAGTTGAAAATCCACTGGAAAGCTACTGCAATAGCTACTGCACCACCACGGATGGTATTAGGGAAGACCTCGGCAATGAGTACCCAGCAGATAGGGCCCCATGAGAACATGAAGCTTGCAGAGTAAACCATGATGCTGATCATACACATGAGCTGGAGCTCAGGATTACCGAAAGTGAATGCTACACCTAATGCACCCAGTGCCATACCTAAAGAACCGGTGATAAGCAATGGCTTACGACCCAGTTTCTCCACAGTAAAGATAGCCACGCAAGTGAAGCCCAGGTTCACAACACCGTTGAATACAGTCAGCACCATAGGGTTGTCAAATCCCATTGCCTCATAGATACGAGGAGCATAATACAGAACGGCATTGATACCCACAGCCTGCTGGAATACAGAAAGCATGATACCTACGAAGATACAGAGCAGACCGTAAGTCAACAGCGGCTCAGTCTTAACCAATGTAGTCTCCTTAATCTCCTTCAGAATCTCCTTGGCCTTAGCAGCGCCATTAATCTTAGCCAGGATACCCTCGGCCTTGGCATCTTCACCAATAGAAGCCAAATAACGAGGAGTCTCAGGCACAAAGCAAATCAAGATAGCAAAGAGACCTGCAGGAACCATCTCAGAACCAAACATATATCTCCAACCTGTCTCAATAGCCCAGGCAGCCTCACCACCGTTCAGGATCTGATTCAAACCATTACCCACACTCTCGATAGCAGGTGCTACATGGTCGCCCAAGATGAAGAAGTTCACAAAATACACCACCAGCTGACCGAAGATGATAGCAAACTGGTTCCAGCTCACCAACATACCACGTATGTTACTTGGCGCAATCTCACCAATGTACATAGGACAGACTGCAGAAGCCAGACCCACACCAATACCACCGATGACACGGTAGATATTGAACACAACCAATAAAGTCATGTTAGGCTCACCCTTAGCCAGTACCATGGTCTCAGGACACATAGAACCCCATGCAGAGATGAAGAACATGACGCCTGCAAAAATAAGCGATTTCTTTCGTCCCCAGTTGGAAGCCAACAGACCCGAAATTGAAGAGCCTATAATGCAACCAATCAAAGCACTAGAGCTGGTGAAGCCGTGCATGAAATCAGAGTACTGGAAATCCGTAGCACCCATGAAGAATGCCTGTAATCCCTTCTCTGCACCCGAGATAACTGCCGTGTCATAACCGAACAGCAAACCGCCCAGCACGGCAACAAGCACAATGCTGAACAAATACGATTTACTTCCTTTGTTTTCCATGTTTTTTATAGTATTTATATTAGATTAAACCTCACAACTGAAGGAATCCACAATGCCCAGCAACTGCTGCTGCTCATCGACCACCAATACCGCGTGAATCTTGTGACTATGCATCATTTTCTGCACCTCGGCAATCTTCATGGTAGGCAAGATACACTTTGGATTCTTAGTCATCACCTCCTGCACCTCGGTATCAAAGAACCGCTCACGGATGCGCTGCATGGCACGACGGATATCACCATCGGTAATGATTCCCTTGATTTCCCGACCTTCCATGATGACACACAAGCCCAGTTTTCCATCGCTCACATGCAAGATGGCATCGCCCAAGTGCATGGTTGGGGAGATGACAGGCAGGCTGTCTTTCCGCATCACGTCACCAGCCGTAGTAAGCAAGCGGCGACCTAAGCTTCCTCCTGGGTGGAACTGCGCAAAATCATTTGCCTTGAAGGTACGCAATTCAATCAGCGCACAAGCCATGGCATCACCCAACGCCAACGTGGCGGTGGTGGAACTGGTAGGAGCCAGATTCAGCGGGCATGCCTCACGCTCCACGGACACCAAAATATGTGCTGTACTATTCTTAGCCAACAAAGATTCACGATTACCGGAAATACTGATGACAGGCAATCCCCTGTGCTGGAAATAAGGCAACAAGCGCAGCAATTCATCGGTCTGTCCGGAATAGCTGATCAGAATCACCACATCACCATCGGCCACCATGCCCAGATCCCCATGAAACGCATCAAGCGGATTCATGAAGAAAGCCGGCGTACCCGTACTGGACAGCGTAGCAGCAATCTTGTTGGCAATATGTCCACTCTTTCCGACACCCGTCACTACAACCTTTCCCGTACACTGATAGATAAGCTCAATGGCACGGTCGAACTGCTCATCCAGTTGGTCAATGACCCCCAAAACCGCTTGAGCCTCATCGCGCAAGCACTTCTCTGCAACACTACGTACTGAAATCATAACAACGATGCTATTACTTTCTCCAAATCAGAGAGGTACAACATGTTAGGTCCATCACTCAACGCATGGTCTGGATCAGGATGCGTCTCAAAAAAATAGCCATTAGCACCAAAAGCCTTTGCTGCCAATGCCATCATAGGGACGAACTCACGGTTTCCCGAAGTAGATCCACCAGCACCACCCGGACGCTGCACGGCGTGCGTACAATCCATGATTACAGTGTCCGTCCACTGGTGCATATCTGCAAGATTCCTAAAATCCACGGCCAGATTATTATAGCCGTACATATTTCCGCGTTCAGTAAGCCAGACCTGCTGATTACCACTCTCACGGACTTTCTGGACAGGATACTGCATATCCATGCCACTCAAGAACTGAGCCTTCTTGATGTTCACAATCTTACCCGTATGAGCTGCTGCCACCAGCAAATCCGTCTGACGACAAAGGAAAGCTGGTATCTGCAATACATCGGCCACCTCACCTGCTGGAGCAGCCTGGCAACTCTCATGAATATCGGTCAAGATCTGCAACTGGTATTTAGACTTGATATCACCCAGCATCTGAAGCCCCTTTACCATACCAGGGCCTCTAAAACTCGACAAAGAAGTACGATTAGCTTTATCAAACGAAGCCTTGAAGATAATCTGGATGTCGTATTTTTGATTCAGTCTTACTAATTCTTGTGCCACGGTCTCCAAAATATCCGGACTTTCAATTACGCAAGGTCCCGCAATGAAGACAGGTTTCTTTTCCATTTATTTTACTCCTTAAAATATGGTTATTATATATGTACAAAGGTAGTAGATTCCTATGAAGAAAGCAAGAAGAGGGGTAAAAAAAACTTTTTTTTCTATTTTTTTACCCAATTTGTTTGGAGAATTAAAAAAAAGTCGTACCTTTGCATCGCTTTTGAGAAACAAACGCACTTCGAAAGAAGTTTGGAGAGGTGGCAGAGTGGTCGATTGCAGCGGTCTTGAAAACCGCCGTACTGAGAGGTACCCGGGGTTCGAATCCCTGTCTCTCCGCCCAGAAAACAAAAGCAAAGGGCGTTTAGCTCAGCTGGTTCAGAGCATCTGCCTTACAAGCAGAGGGTCGGCGGTTCGAATCCGTCAACGCCCACGAAGAGAACATTTTACGATGTTCTCTTTTTTTGTATATATGCTTGTGTATTCCACGAATTTGAGTTAGCTTTGCACCATGATTTATCCAAATAATTATGAACAGAAAATAGGATTTGATGAAATCCGTCATCTTCTAAGCCAGAAGTGCCTGAGTACGTTGGGAAAGCAACGCGTTGAGGCACTCAGCTTCATGGTAAAACATGACGAGATTCTGGCTTCACTCCTACAGACACAAGAATTCCAGCGCATAGAGCAAGAGGAGACCGATTTCCCTGCCCAATTCTTCTTTGACGTAAGAACCGAGCTCAAACGCATCAAACTAGAAGGTTCCTACCTGGAAGAGCAGGGACTGCACGATCTTTGTCGCTCCCTTGAGACCATAGAGTCCATCGTTCGCTTCCTACACCGAAACGACGCCAATGCAGAGCAGAACCTGGAGACAAAGAACTTCAGCATTCATTCCAAAGAAGAATCCAACCCCTACAAAGCCATGCTTGCAAAGAAAAGGGGACAAAAACGCATCTTCATCAACGGGCAATGGATTGTAAAAGAAGCCCCTGCAGATAACGCAGAAGCAGATTCGGGAGAAGGCGAGAACGAAAGGAAAGATGCGCCAGTAGGCAAAAGTAAATATCCAGAGCTGAAAAAGCTCACCTTAGGTGTGGCCATCTTCCCACAGCTCACCAAGCGTATCCACGCCATCTTAGACGATTATGGCAAAATCAAGGACAGCGCCTCACCTGCACTGGCACAGATTCGCCATGAGCTATCTCATACAGCAGGAAGTGTTTCCCGCATTTTGAACCACATCCTCAGAAGCGCCCAGAGCGACGGTGTGGTAGACAAGGACACCGCCCCTACCATACGCGACGGCCGTTTGGTAATTCCTGTGGCTCCAGCGATGAAGAGGAAAATCAAAGGTATTGTCCATGATGAATCTGCCACCGGTAAGACCATCTTTATTGAGCCAACCGAAGTGGTAGAAGCGAACAACAGGATTCGCGAGCTTGAGAGTGAAGAAAGAAAAGAAATTATCCGCATTCTAACCGACTTTACCGACCTGATACGTCCTGTCGTCCCTCAGTTGCTGAACAGCTACGAGTTCCTGGCCACCATAGATTTCATCAGAGCAAAGGCCATCTTTGCCATAGACACAGATTCTACTCTGCCAAGCTTTGAAGACCGTTCTCATATAGACTGGGTACAGGCCATCCATCCCCTGCTGAAGGCATCGCTGAAGAAGCATGGAAAGGAAGTCGTTCCACTGGACATCAAGCTAGATGTATCCAAGCGCATCTTACTGATCTCCGGCCCTAATGCCGGCGGTAAGTCCGTATGCCTGAAAACTGTGGGTCTGCTCCAATACATGCTGCAGTGCGGCCTCTTGATACCAGTAAGAGAAAACAGCAAGACCGGCATCTTTGAGGACATCATGATAGACATAGGCGATGAGCAGAGCATAGAAGACGACTTGAGTACCTACTCATCGCACCTGACCAACATGAAGATGATGATGAAAGGCTGCGGCCCAAGGACCCTGTTGCTCATCGATGAGTTTGGAGGTGGTACGGAGCCACAGATAGGTGGCGCGCTAGCCGAAGCCATGCTCAAGCGCTTTAACGACAAGAAGGCCTTTGGCGTGATTACCACCCACTACCAGAACCTGAAACACTTTGCAGAAGACAACGACGGTATTGTCAATGGAGCCATGCTTTACGACAGGCATATGATGCAGGCACTTTACCAGCTGCAGATTGGAAATCCAGGTAGTTCATTTGCCGTGGAAATAGCTCGAAAGATTGGCATTCCAGAGGAAGTCATCCAAGAAGCAAGCAACATCGTGGGACAAGAATACATCAATGCAGATAAATACCTGCAAGATATTGTACGCGATAAGCGCTATTGGGAGAACAAGCGCCTGAGCATCCACCAGAAGGAGAAGCAGATGGAGCAGACATTAGCCAAGTACCAGTCTGAGATTGAAGAACTGCAGAAGAGCAAGAAAGAAATCATCAGGCAGGCTAAAGCCGAAGCCGAGTCTCTTTTGAGGGAGAGCAACAAGATCATAGAGAATACCATCAAGGAGATTAAGGAAGCGCAAGCGGAAAAAGACCGCACCAGGGAAATCAGGCAGCAGATGCAGGAGTTCCAGCGCAACCTATCTGCAGAAGATGTCAATGCTGTAGAAGACTCTATAGCACGCAAGATGAAGCAGCTCCAGGAACGCCAGAAGCGTAAAGAAGACCGCAAAGAGAAGAAGCATAAAGAAGGTCATTCTGTCGTTCAGCAAGCAGAGCCAAAGCCAGAGAAAAAGATTGACATTTTCAAGATTGGAGATAAGGTTCGTCTGAAAGGACAAACGGCTGTAGGAGAGATTATATCCGTAGATGGAGGAAATGCTACCATAAACTTTGGAAGCATGAGGACGAACATAAAAGTAAACAGAATAGAAAAAGTCTCTTCGCAGCAAGCAGAAGCTCCTAAAGCAGCCACTTTTGTCAGCAAGCAGACACAAGACTCCGTCTATGAAAAGAAATTACAATTCAGACAAGATTTAGATGTAAGGGGCATGCGTGGAGAAGAAGCCATTCAAGCCGTTACCTACTTCATAGACGATGCTGTTCTGCTGGGCGCAAGTCGTGTCCGTATTCTGCACGGCACAGGCACAGGTATTCTGCGCACACTCATCCGCCAGTACCTGAACATTACGCCAGGTGTGAAGAGTTTTAAAGACGAGCACGTACAATTTGGAGGAGCAGGAATCACAGTGGTTGACTTAGAATAAAAAGAAAAAAGGTCGTATCAAACAGATTGTTGATACGACCTTTTTTTGAGCCTCTTGTCGGATTCGAACCAACGACCCCGAGATTACAAATCACGTGCT
>JAUNHZ010000164.1 GCA_030523705.1 Bacteroidales bacterium | reverse complement strand
ATGATGAGGAACATTGCCCAGATCCAGAGCACTGCCATCACCACCATCATCACCACCACCCTCACCATGATGATGAGGGAGAAGCCGAGGAATATGGCATAGGCACATTTGTGTATTATAGAAGAGAGCCATTCAACCTGGGACTGTTTGATGAGTTTGTGGCAAAGCATTGGCCAAAGAATGTCATCCGTTGCAAGGGTATGTGCTACTTCCAGAGCGAATACGATGTCTGCCAGGTTTTTGAGCAAGCCGGTAAGCAGTTCACCCTGAGAAATGCAGGACGCTGGTATGCTACCATGCCACAGAACGAACTGGAAGAACTCATGGAGAAAGAGCCACAGCTCCAGCAAGACTGGGACGATTTCTATGGAGACCGCATGCAGAAACTGGTATTCATAGGACAGAAATTAGACAAACAAGCTATCACAGCTGCCTTAGATAAATGCCTGGAAATTTAATTCCAGGCATTTTCCGTAAAATGAAACACACAAACTTACAAAAAGGACATTGGCATAATTGAGAAAAATACGAACTTTGCAGTCAGAAAATAAAAGGAAAATGAATAGATACGCAATAGTACTTATTTTTATGATCATGGGTGTGTGCGCCCCAGTAAATGCACAACAGCAACCCATAAGTCCAAACGACACGTTAGTCACTTACAATAAGAAACCACTGAACGGATTGGTAGAGGTGGTGGGAATCAATGCAGCCGTACTGTCATGGGATTATTTCCTATTTGATAGACACTGGGCAAAGGTCACCAACAAGAGCATCAAGGAGAACTTTACCGACGGATGGGTATGGGATGACGACAGCTTCTCTGGGAACCAGTTCTCTCACCCATTCCACGGCTCACTCTTCTTTAATTCTGCCAGAGAGAATGGCATGAGCTATGTACAGTCCATGCTCTATCCTATCCTGGGTAGCTGGATGTGGGAGGAAGTCTGCGAGAACAACCGGCCTGCCATAAACGACCTCTTTGCCACTGGAATAGGAGGCTCTGCCATTGGTGAGGTAACTCATAGAGCATCGGATTTGGTGTTTGATGATAGCAAGACCGGAGCCAATAGAGTCCTGAGAGAAATAGCAGGTTCCATACTGAACCCCGTGAGAGGCGTTAACCGTCTTTTCAAGGGAGAGATGTTCAGGGTAAACCATGAATCCAGAGGGAAACGCATAGAAGCCTATCCTTTTGAATTTGAGGTAGGTATAGGCTCACGATGGATAGGCGAAATCACCACACACCCAGAATATGGAAAAAGATACTTTGAGAATCTGCCAGTCATCGATTCCTCATTGGACTATGGTGATCCTTTCAATGCAATAGATGGAGGCAAGACTACCCCATTCGATAAGTTTGAAGTATCGGCTACACTGAACCTGAAAGGGAACAACCCTACATTCGGTTTCCTGGACATCAGCGGAAGAATCCTGTCCAGACAACATTCACTCAAGCACAACTGGAGTGTGGACTGGGGCTTGTACCAGAACTTTAAATATGTAGATCACTACCACAAAGATGGAGCTATACGCCCAGGAAGCCTTCCGCTAATCTCAGAGGCTGCCAGCTTTGGTGGTGGTGTATATGTAGAGCATGAGGGAAAGAACAAGATAGGTAATCTGTTCATGCTCAGTGCTGTACCTATGGGAGGAAGTGCATCGGACTATTACGGTAGCGACAAGCTCATGGGCTTGGATGCCGAGACGAAAGAAGGATTGACCCAAAGAAGATACAACTACGGCATAGGATTCAGCATCAGAGAAAACATCAAAGCAAATATAGGATCACGCATAACCATTGGAAACAAATTCTATTTCCTACAGTTGTACACGCTAAACGGCTATAACCCAAAGGCTTTTGTGGAGCACCACAACAATGTCATGGGAGACAAAGGACGCCAGTCTATCCTGATGAACACCCTATACACCAAAATTCAGATTGCACACAACGTGAATCTGAGAATGGAATATGAGCGTTACCACAGAAAGGGAGTTTGGGATTACTATCCAGAAACCAAGAACAAGAGCCACCAGGTTAAAACAACCTTAAGCTACTCCATTTAATCTCTGGGTTTGTAAGCTGGCGATAGATAAAATAAATAAAACCAGCAATCAAGCCACCAGCCATCCAGCCTGCAAGAATATCACTTGGGTAATGTACACCCAGGTAAACACGGGTATAAGAATGAATGAAAGCCCAGGTGAACACGGCATAAGTAGCCCATTTATTCTTGACTATCAGGCTATAAAGCACGGCCAGGGAGAATGAGTTCGATGCATGGCATGAAGGGAATCCGTAAGCACCACCACGGTAATTATTCACCAGATGAATGAAAGGCTCAATAGGATTCTCCAAGTTTGATGGACGAGGACGGATGACCCATTTACGGACCAAGGTACCACAGGTATATTCAGAAAGACCGAAATTCACCAGGATCAAAGCCAGAATGATGACAGAAGGCCAAAGACCAAATTTCTTGTAGATAAGGTAAAGCATTAAGATATACAAAGGTACCCACAGGTACTTACCTGTAAGTATCCACATCAAGGAATCTAGAAATTCAGTGTGATGACCATTGATGTATAGCAGTAAATCCGTATCAAGATGGTTGATGGTCTCTATCATGTCACATTTTCACCTAAAACGGTGCAAAGTTACGTAATCCCCTTGAATGTACCAATTTTTAGGCAAAAAAAAGGAGAAATACAGTTCTGCATTCCTCCTTTCATATTACTTTATGGATTCAAAATCTTCACTAAAGAAATCATTAAATACTTTCTTTGCAAATTCCCAGTTCTTCTTGTTGATCCAGAGACGTGTTCTTGGACCTTCAGATTCTGCCAGGATTAAGCCGGCTTCTTTCAATTCTGTCAAATGTCGTGATATTGTAGCTTTTGCCAATGGAATCTGCTCTTCCATCTCACCAAAATAGCACTCTTTGCGCTCTGCAATAAACTCTAACATGGCAATACGTGCTGGGTGACCCATGGCACGAGTAATGTCAGATACCAGTTGTTGTCTAAGGGTGTAAAGTTCTTTACTTTTCATAGTTAGTTATGTTTGTGCATTATTTTTTGCAAATTTAAGAAATTCTATTGATTTAAGGAAATAAAAATTCGAAAATAAAGGTTTTTTAATGCAATATTACCGTATATTCTATAGAAGAATCATAAATATGCACAAGAATGGGTTATTTCCATGTTCAACAATAAAAAAAACAGTATTCAGTTTCACTATTTACCAATGGTTTTCGTATCTTTGTAACTAAGATAATTCAAGCTTCGAAACACCACTGTCATTCTAAGCGTATGCGAAGTAATATTGGACGAGATCCTTCACTCCGTTCAGGATGACAATTATTAATAAAAACGGAAACCATGAAAGAGAATGTAAGACAGAGCATCTTTAGGGTTTGCTCCGATTTGGTAAAGGCCGACAAGACCATTGCCTGGACCGAAGCAGAGAAGATTACCAAGATATGCAAGCTCTATGATATAGACCTGATAGATAGGGTGCAGTCCCAGAACATCACCACGGGTGAGGCCTTTAAAATCCTCTCTACCCAAAAGCCAAAGCTGAAAGAAGAAGTCCTGAGTTTACTTAAGGAGATAGCTCTGGTAGATGAGACTTGCTCCCGTGAGGAGGCACTTTATCTGATTGCGGCAGAATACGCACTGAGAAATGGTGATGAAAGCCACCAGTACATATTCTCTGCCCCCTATGAGAATCACGAGCTTGAAGATGCACAGATCATCTACCTGGAAAGCAAGTACGAGGAAGAGCAGAATGACATCATCCATAAGAACTTACGCTTTATACAGAGTTCACTTCAGGTAGCAGGTTTCCAGTTCATCTATGCCCCAGAAATAGCTAAAAGATTTGCATCAGCAGATAATAAGATGCTCAAGGAAATTATTTCCTACCTGGCGCCATCTTTGTCGGAGGACGACTGTGATCTGGTGCAAGAGGGGCTATGTGAAATGACATCCAGCTATTTAAGGAACGAGTTACTCCCCCAGGAGTTTGGAGTCAAGATTCCACTGAGTACACCTATATTCCTATTAAAGATAGGTACTGGATATGCAGCAGGAAAGCGAATGGCCCATTTCTTGTGCCTGGATGTGGAGGAAGATGTAATAGCGCAACTGGACGGATTTACCCGAAAGCTAACCAGCATGCATGCTCCTTACCAGATTACCATAGGAAATATCTTAGGCAAAGAAGACGGTATGGCATTCTCTGGATTCTACAAAACCTTATTTAATGCATTGGCCATAAGAAAAGGTAAACGATGCTCCCTCATCGTACGTCCTTACTCCCATTCTCAAATCCTGTCTGTGAACAGCACGGAATACAAACTGGAGATTGGGCCAAAAGAAGCAGCCTTCTATCTGCTGCTGATTGTAGAATCTGCATCGGAGAAAAGAGGTCTCTGGCTGGCTCAGACGGGTAAAGACTATTTAAGATATTTAGACTACATCCAGAAAAGATATGCCCGTATCTATACCTTGCTGACCGGAAAGAACGAGGCTCCGGATATTACAGACTGGAAAATCAGGAACCCAATCCTCTCTAAAGTAAAGAAAGCGATTAGAGACAATGAGCAGATTATAGAAAAGGAGTCGTTTATGCCTCAAGAACTAGAAGATGAATCACTGGCAGTAACCGTAGACTTAGAGCATGTCTTAATTTGGCAAGACCGAGAAATGTGTCCAATTACTGCACATCATGAATGGAAAGAGGTCATAAATTGCTAAAAATTGAGAAAAAAGTCTTGAACAAGAAAGAAAATCAAAAATTTAATGAATTTTTCCGTCTAAAAAATCCATTATAAGAAACAAAACTATTACCTTTGCACCGCAAAAATAAAAATTAAGGATAAAATCAAATAAAAACGAAAAACTATGACAAAAGCAGAATTGGTCAAAGAAATTGCAGCAAAGACTGGAATTGAGGCAAATGCAGTATCAGCAGTAGTTGAATCTCTGATGGAGACCATTAAGGATAATATGGCAGCAGGTAATGAGGTATTTTTACGTGGTTTCGGTAGCTTCACTTTGAAGAAGCGTGCAGAGAAGACCGCTCGTAACATTACCAAGAACACTACTATCATTGTTCCTGCTCACAACATTCCTTTCTTCAAGCCATGTCCAGATTTGAAGGAAGCTGTAGCTAAGACTAACGTTGAATAATTTTAATATTCAATACTTAAAAAAGCGCTTTGGATTTTATCCAAGGCGCTTTTTTCGTTTTTATCTTATGTGCCCTTTGTCATCCTTCTCTTGT
>JAUNHZ010000163.1 GCA_030523705.1 Bacteroidales bacterium | reverse complement strand
TGAATGCTTATCTCCGTCCAGAGGAAACCTTTGTCGCTCCTAAGAAATTAGCTAAATCTGCAGCTCCGGATTTGGTACAGTATAGTGAATATATTCAGAACCAGGTTTACGACTTGGAATTAGCCATTAAACGTGGCTGGCAAGGTATGGAATATCCGCAGAAGGAATTCTCTACAACTATGGAGAACCGCTTCTATAGAGGCTATTACTTCTGCCAGAATGATACCTTGGACAAGTTTGATTTTGAATATCAGATTAAAGGATGGGAGAAGAAATTGACTTTCGATGAGGAAGGCAATCTCCTTAAACGTGATGTCTTTGACAAAAGAGGAAACCTTACCTATGTGGCTTGTGTTTTGAGAACCGATGTTGAGATCTTGGACGAAATCAAGCGTTTGGTCTATGTGAAAGATTATGCCAAGAATAAGTACAAGATAAAGCAGAAAGGGTCAAAGACTGTGGCTTATCTAAACAAAGTATTAAATAAGGTAAAGGGTAATTTCAGAGAACCAGGCAACGAGGAAGGTGAGAAGTTCATTGCACAGTTGGAGCAGGACCATGCCGATGAGTTTGGTTGTGTCTATGTGATAGAGCGTGTGACTAACACGTCTTTCCGTGTGGTTTACTATAATAAGAGTACTAAAAAGGCCAGTTATGCAGCACTTGTCACTTTCAGAGGTGTCAAGAATAAGAAGGATTTCTCTGTTCGGCTGACTACCATCCCAAAAGGGTTGCCTGAAATATATAGTTAAGGGAACGACTGGAATAGTCGTATGAAAAAGTTAGTTTTCTTTCTCCTCTGTCTGTTGGTAAGACCCAGTTTTGCTCAGCAGCTTCCGCAAGCATTGCAAGATGCTCTCTTGGAATGTAACTATACGTATGCTGCTCAGTTGTTGGATAAAGAGCTGAAACTAGCTGGCGATAACCCTTCGTATCTCATCAAGTTGGCCGATGCCTATCGGACTTGTGGCCAGACTGTCAAGTCTATTCATACGTATGAGCAAGCGCTAAGGCATCAGCCAGATAACCGGAAAATCCAGCGTCAGTTGGTCCGTCTGGAAACCAGTTTGGGGAATTATGACAAAGGCATCAAGTATTGTCATGACATCTTAGCCCAAGACAGTATTGATGCCATAGCCTACCGCTTGTTAGGCAACTGCTATTATGGCAAGCGAGAACTGGATAATGCCTATCGTGCTTATGCTAAAGCCTATGCCCTGAATCCCGATGATTTCTCTACCGTAGATGCATTCAGTACATTATTGAATGAGGACCATGATTATGCCACAGCGCTTGAGATGACCGAGAAGTACAGGCAGAAGGATACCACAAACCTGCGCATAAATCAGAATAATGCAGAAGCCTATTTCCGCCTGGAGCGCTACGATGAGGCCATTCAGCGATATAAAACACTTGAGGCTTCGGGAGATCATAGCTTTTATACTCTATATTTCCAAGGCGTGTCCTATTTTGCAAAGAAAAACTACTATCTTGCCCATAGATATCTGGAAATGGCTCGTCCTACAGACCCAGAGAATACCTCTCTGCTTTATTATTTAGCCATATCTTCGGCTAAGACTTCATGGAAGAAAGATGCCATCGACTATATGGAACAAGTTGAAGATTTGGTTGTCCCTTCGGATTCTTTGCTCTCTTGGATGTATAATGGTTTTGCTAATGTATATCCTCAAAATCATCCCCGTTTTGAAGAAAGCTATCTGAAAATGTTGGAGATAAACCCCAAGCGTTTTGCCTTGTGGAATATCCTGGCTTTAGCTTTTGAAACCGTAGATTCAAAGAAAGCCCGTCAGTATTTCCAGCGATATCTGCAAGCTATACCCGAAGAGGAAAAGAAAAAATATCCTAATGCCATTCATGTTGAGCATGCCCAAAAGTATTTGGAACAACAAGAATCTGACCAGCGCACAGAAGACTTCTGGAAAGGGAAACCAGCTGTCATTATTCGTTCTAAAAGGACGTCAGAGAAATAAAAAATAGGCATTGTGTGTAAATTTTACGCAATATATTTGGTAAAGTAAAATAATACTCATATCTTTGCGGTGTAAAAAATACACAAAGATATGAGCGAACAGCAATTATTCACTTACAAGTACCCTCATCCTGCAGTTACTACAGACTGTGTTATCTTTGGTTTTGATGGTACACGCCTCCAAGTCTTATTAATAGAAAGAGGTATAGAGCCTTTTAAGGGAAGATGGGCTTTCCCTGGTGGTTTTTTGAATCCCGATGAAACAGCGGAAACAGGCGCTCTCCGTGAATTGCAGGAGGAAACCGGACTTACTGGAGCCTACATTGAACAATTTCATACGTACACAGACCCAGATCGAGATCCTCGAGACCGAGTTATCACGATAGCTTATTATGCACTTGTGCGCATACAGGAAGTGAAAGGAGGTGATGATGCTGCCAAAGCGCAATGGTTTGCCTTGGACGAGGTGCCTCAGCTAGCTTTTGACCATGACCGTATCTTGCGTGATGCCGTTCGTCAGGTGCGTGAACGTATTCATTTCGAGCCTATCGGCTTTGAACTTCTGCCAGAGAAATTTACCATGAAGGAACTGCAGAGTCTCTACGAGGCCATCCTGGACGTGAAGTTCGACCGGCGCAATTTTGCCAAAAAGATGCTGCACTTTGAACTGCTCACAGAGTTGGATGAGACAGCCAATCCTTCGTCTAAGAGAGAGGCGAAGCTTTACAGCTTCAACAAGCAGAATTATGACGAACTGAAGAAAAAGGGTTTTCAACTGGAGTTTTGAGATGCTGTTGCCAATGGCAATGATTATTTATAAAAAAGGACATTATGTTAGGAGCAATTATTGGTGATATTGTAGGAAGTGCTTATGAATTTAATCCTACAAACGAGTACAACTTTGAGATGTTTAAGGCCGGCAGTAGTTTCACAGATGATACTATTTGTACCATAGCTATAGCTGATGCCTTGCTGAAAAATCGTGATTATGGTGAGTCTCTTCATGACTGGTGCAGACGTTACAGGAAACCTAAGGGTGGTTTTGGTGGCAGATTCCACCAGTGGGTGGAAAGCGACTATCCTGTACCTTATGGAAGCTATGGTAACGGAAGTGCCATGCGAGTGAGCCCTATTGCCATGTGGTTCTCTTCCCGCAAAGCTGTAGAAGAGCAGGCGGAGAGAACGGCAGCATGTACACATAATCACCCTTGGGGTATTAAGGGGGCACAAGCCACTGCTGTAGCAGGTTTCTTGGCTCGTAAAGGATTGGATGGGGAGACTGTTTCTGCACAAATGCTTAATGACTATTGCGATGGCATGTCGGTAAACTATCTGACCTATCAGAACCGTTTTGATGAGACTTGTCAGGGAACTATTCCACCTGCACTGGATATTATTCGTCAAAGCACAAGTTTTGAGGATGCCCTTCGTCGTGCTGTATCCTTAGGTGCCGATGCTGATACTCTCGGCGCTATTGTAGGGGGAATTGCAGAACACATCTGGGGTGTTCCTGTGTGGATGAAAGAGCAGGCTATGCGTTATCTTACCCCAGAGATGCAGCATGTAGTGATAGATTTCTATACCCAATGTGACCTGCGTGAACGTACATCCCCAGAGCGCATTGATTATCTAGAAGAGAATGAGATCTTTGTCTTTGGAAGTAATATGCATGGTTTCCACATGGGAGGTGCAGCAAATGCCGCTATGCGTAAATTTGGCGCCATTTGGGGGCAGGGCGATGGACTTCAGGGCAAGAGCTATGCCATCAGCACCATGGAAGGGCTGGCAAGTACAGCAGTGAATGTTTCACGCTTTATCTCTTTTGCTGCCAGTCACCCCGAAATGAGATTCTTGGTTACAGCCATTGGCTGTGGTATTGCGGGGTATACCCCAGAGCAGATTGCCCCGCTTTTTAGCAAAGCCAAGTCTTTGAAGAATGTGTGCCTTCCTGCAAGTTTCTGGAGCGTGTTAGGACGATAAAATAAAAAGAGTGCCCGCTGAAGCACTCTTTTTTTTATAAATGTAACTCAGATTCTGCAAACAGAATAGCTTCACCACGTAATATTAATTGTGAAGGGCTGATGATTTCACCTTGTAGATATCCTCCTCTGCTAGAGGCGTCCCAGGCATTGATGGTGCGTTTCCCTAGTCTTTCTGCCCAGTAGGGAATAATCTGACAGTGGGCACTGCCACAGACTGGGTCTTCTAATATGCCTAATTTGGGCCCAAAGCACCTGGAGATGCAATCGTAATCATTATCACCAGCAGCAGTGATATGCACCATGCGCCCTGGCAATTTGCTGAGTAATGCCGCATCAGGGACATAATCAAGTACCAAATCTTTATCTTGCAGAACGCAGATTAAGTCTAAATCTTGTCCTTGTACCACTTCCAGGGGAATGGTCCCTAGTGCGTCAATCATATCCTCGGTTACCTTGACCTTGCTTAGTGGGATGTTTGGGAATAGCATCTCATAGAGATTACCTTTCTTGCTAACCGTCAGTTCTCCTCCTAGCGTGGTAAAGTGTACAGCTTCTGCTTCTTTCTCGTAAAAGTTCAAGATGGTATATCCAGAGGCAAGGGTAGCATGACCGCATAAACCTACTTCACAGGTAGGGGTAAACCATCGCAGGTGATAGGCTTCTCCTTCTTTGACAATAAAAGCTGTCTCTGAAAGGTTGTTTTCAAGAGCTATGCCCTTCATGATCTCTTCTTCTGGCCATTTCTCCATGACACAGATGGCTGCTGGATTTCCATGAAAAGGCTGATGGGTAAACGCATCGACAATAAATTGTTTCATTTGTATTTTTATTTTGATGATGCAAAGATACAAAAATATATGTTGTTTTTTCCTTGATATTCTTTATCTTTGCAGATATAATAAATGAAATTATGAAGAATATCGTCATTTTGGCAGCCGAGGAGGCAGAATACAACAAGTGCAAGGAACTTTTCCCGGAATTTGAATGTGTACAGATGGGAGTAGGTGCGGGCAATGTCATCAAAACTTGCTGCAGCCTTCCTGAAGGAACAAGGGTTGTTAATATAGGATATGCAGGTAGTAACGCGCTGGAGATTGGTACGGTTGCTCTTGTAAGTGAGACATACCGGCTTACCGATGGAACCTATCAGTTTAAGGACCATGCTAATCCTCTGCAATTAGCTACTGGCGGTTACCCTTGTTTCACCAATAATAGTTTTGTGACTGCAACGGATAAGACAGAACCAACTCTTTTTGATATGGAGCTGAATTATATAGCCCTTAATTTCGCAGCACTATAACATTAAACATATTTTAAGGTCCTGAGCAACAA
>JAUNHZ010000010.1 GCA_030523705.1 Bacteroidales bacterium | reverse complement strand
ATTTCTCTGGCCAATTCACTAGATATAGTTTCTCCGTGGCTCTGGTAAAAGCAGTGTAGAGCCAATGGAAATAGGAGGAAGTGATGTTCTCTTCTACCAAATAACCTTGGTCTAGATAGATATGCGCCCACTGCCCACCCTGAGATTTATGGCAAGTGATAGCATAAGCATATTTGATTTGCAGCGCATTATAGTAGGCATCAGTCTTAAGCTTTTTATATTTCTCTTTCACGGGCAATTCTTCGTACTCAGCCATAATCTGATTATACAATTCCTCTTGCTGCTCACCTGTCAATGCCGGCGATTCACTTTGCAGGGTATCCAGTAATACGGTGGCGTCTACTTCCAAACCATCATAATCAGGGAATTCTAAGGTAACGTCGGCAAAACGGAAACCATACAACTCCCTGTGCCTACGCACCCTTCTCACAATGGCAATGTCACCATTTGCAATAAAGTCTATTTCCTTTATTCCTTCTGTCCAATAATAATTATTCTTCGCAACCATAATCCTGTCGCCTTGAGCCAGTTCATCCTCTCGCCCCAAAATCTGGTTACGAATACCATTATTGTAGATGATGGCGCGCTTATTCGACTTGCAAATGACCATGGTATCTTCTATACCCACCCTACTGTAACTACTGGAGAGAGCCTCTATCAGTTCATTCCCCGGAAGGATACAGACATCTTCAAACCCCGTAATTTTCACCTTAGGGACTGTAAGGATTCCCCCTTGAATCTGTTGTCTGATTTTTGTTGCATTATATAGGATACCAGACGACTCCTGCTGGCGAACAACCTGCGTCAATTCACAAGAATAGATGGTATGCCCGCTACCTGCTAGAAGAGATTCCGACAACGCAGGACTCTCCTCCTCTCCTACTGGAGGCAACTGAGCCGAGTCCCCTAACAAAAGCAATTTACAATCAGTTCCCGAAAAGACAAAAGACAACAAATCATCCAACAGCCTGCCCGACCCGAAAGCACCCCCAGCCAATCCCTGATTTGAAATCATTGAAGCCTCGTCCACAATAAACAAAGCCCGGTTGTATTTATTAAAATTCAAGGCAAATTCTCCCCTCAAATCATTCACGGTCTTTTCCCTATAGATACGCCGATGAATGCTATAAGCCGGATGCGATGCATACAGAGAAAACACCTTTGCCGCACGACCTGTTGGAGCTAACAAAACCACCGGTTGCTTCAGTTGTGTCATAGTTTTCACAAGAGCACCAACCAAAGACGTTTTACCCGTTCCTGCATAGCCTTTCAAGAGGCATATTCCCCCTTCTTTGCCCGAAAAAAGATAATTCGACAAAGTTTTTATTGCTTTTTCTTGCTCGAAAGTTGGATACAAGCGAAAATTTTCTTTAATTTGTAGCTCGAAATAAGTATTTATCATATCAATTGGATAAAAAGTGAACCAAAAGTTCGGTTATTCCATAGATTTATCTTATTTTTGCGGTACGAATATAAACAATAAAAATTAAAATACTATCATGAAAACAGTAATTAACGCAATTTTAGTACTCTGCGCACTTGGATTGCTTTGGGTTTGCTACAGCAGCATCATGGGTCCTATCAACTTTGAGAACGAAAAGGACAGCAGAGAGAAGGCAATTATTGCTAGCCTTATTAACATCCGTAAGGCACAGGTTGAATTCCGTACTCAGCACAACGGTAAGTACACTGCAGATTTCGACTCTCTGATTGACTTCGTAAAGAATGGCAAGCTTCCATTCATCTTGAAGGAAGGTGTTCTTTCTGATGAGCAGTTGGAGAAGGGTATGACCGAAGCTAAGGCAGCTGCTATTGTTCGTAGTGGTGATGCAGCAGCAATCGCAGCAAACGGTTTGACAGGTTTCCGTCGTGATACCGTTTGGGTAAATGTTTGTGATACTATTTTCGGTGCAGGTTTCAATGCAGACTCTTTGAAGTACATCCCATTCTCTAATGGTAAGATTTTCGAGATGGCAGTACGTAGCGATACTACAGATAAGGGTCAGCCACTGAACTTGTTCGAGGCTAGAGCTGCATATGAAACTTATTTGTCTGACCTTGACAAGCAGGAGTTGATTAACTTGAAGGACGTTCAGACTAAGTTGTTCAAGTATTGTGGTTTGAAGGTTGGTGATATCGAGACTCCAAACAACAATGCAGGTAACTGGGAATAATCTGAACCAACATAAAAGTCTATCCATCCGTCTCTGCACGGATGGATTTTCTTTTTATGTATCTTCGCCAGAAGATTTTTCTTTCATACCGTTCAGTATTAACCCAACGGTTTCCTTAACTGCCAATCTAAAAGAGGCTATCTCACAAATTCCAGCACTGTCAGAGCCATACAAGAATATCTATATTCTGGTTGACAGTCCTAGTACCATACTACCATTTGAGTTTTTTGAGGAAGAGAAAGTTGAGCAGCTATATGCATTCAACTATCCACACCGGAAAAACTATACCGTTTTATATAATATCTTGCCAAAGAGCAATGCCACATTGCTTTTCTCCATCGACAAGAACGCCTATCAGTTCCTGACGGAACAATTCCCTCATGCCTATTATTATGCGGTGGAAACACCCATCATAGAGCATTTGGTAGAGAAATCAAGACTAAGCGAAACACAGAAGCTTTACGTCTATTTCCATGGACGCACCATCCATGTCTATATATTCAATAATGGAAAGTTATTCTTTGCCAATAACTTTACCTATACGGATGTAAACGATGCGCTTTATTTCATACTTCAAATCTGGAAGAACCAGGGCCTGAATCAGTTTACCGACGAGCTACACGTCTTGGGAGACCTTCCTGAAGAAGAAAAAACACTCAAGGAGTTGCGCCGATATATCCGATGCATCTATCAGAATAATCCAGTCACGGAATTAAACCTGAAAGCAGAGCATGCCAACAAGGATATTCCTTACGACTTACAAATAATCACACATCGTGGCATTTAATTCGCCACAGCGCCTTTTATGAGAGTAATTAGTGGAATTTATAAAAGAAGACACTTCGACATCCCTCGGAGCTTTAAAGCACGCCCTACAACCGATTTTGCCAAAGAGAATCTCTTCAATGTGCTGAATGGCTATCTAGATTTCGATGGTGTCTCTGCGTTAGACTTGTTTGCAGGAACCGGAAGCATCAGCATAGAATTGGTGAGCAGAGGCTGTGAGAAAGTCATCTCTGTAGAAAAAGACAGACAGCATTTTGCCTTTATCAAGAAAATCATGGAAGAGGTAAAAACCGACAAGTGCTTACCTATCTGTGGCGATGTATTCAAATTCATCAGCAGAAACAGCCAGCAGTTCGACTTTATCTTTGCAGATCCCCCCTACGCACTAAAAGAATTGGCTACAATCCCCGATTTAGTCTTTGAGCATGAATTACTTGTCCAGGACGGTCTTTTCGTCCTAGAGCACGGGAAAGACTATGATTTCAGCCAGCATTCACACTTTGTGGAACACAGAGAATACGGAAGTGTAAATTTCTCTTTCTTCAAATAAAAAAAGAGTTTTTTGAAAAAACACCTCACCACCTCACATCCACATGGTTAAACAACTGTATATTAGAGCCGTACGGATGTGAGGTGTTTGTCTAACACCCCACCTGACACCTCACATAACACCTCACACAGAAAGTAAGCGTGTGTAGAATGTAAAAACGAATGTGAGGTGTTGAAACAACACCTCACACAACTAACAGCCTGATTTTATGTTTTTTACAGCCAAAATGTGAGGTGATGGGGTGTTTGAACGCAAAACTTTATTTTTTATTCTTTACTCTATTCGGGGGTAAGTAATGATCCTGCAGAGTCTTCTATGATGATGGAAAAAGTCCACTTTGGCGGACTGCTCAGTCCGTCCTTACGGACAACGGAGTCCGCCATGACGGACTCCGCTACTTTCAATAGAAAAAGAGGGTGTGCCATTATAATGACACACCCTCACTTTATATAAAGTACTTATTATTCTGGTCTTCCGAAGCCGCCACGGCCACCGCCGCCGCCCATGCCACCACGCATGCCGCCGCCAAAGCCACCACCAGGGCCACCTTCGCCACCACCGAAGCCGCCAGGGCCACCGAAACCACCACGCATTCTTTCGCGCATATCCTTGCTACCCATAATGTTCAGTCTGTAAGAGAACTTCAACATAGCATAGCTGTTGATGGCATAGCTCTCGCTATCAGAACGCATCTGCTCATTAATGGTACGGCTGATGTTACTCTGCTGCTGCAGGATATCATACAACTGCAAGGTCAGTGTACCGGCATTACCCTTCAAGAAACGCTGTGAAATCTGTACGTTCCAAACCAACTCGTTGGTATTGAATGATGCATCAGAATAACCTCTACGGCTGCTGTTGTTCAAGTCGGTTGAAATCTGCATGTTCCATGGCAAAGAAACATTACCGTTGATACCGTAAGAGAAGTTATAGGTCTTCAAGTTTGCTGTTGGCTGCAACTTATTCTTAGCATCGCTGAACATAATGCTTCCATTGATACCAATATCAAATATGTCACCACGGAAGTTAAAGTTCAAACGCTCACTCAAGTTCAGGTTGTTAGTCTTGTTCATGATAAATCCACCCTTTGCCTCCAAGTCCTTGAAGCTCTGGAAGAACTCGTCAAAGCCCTTGTCCAGGACAATCTCACCTGCAACCTTGTTCTTCACATCATTATAATATGAAGACATGCTGTTGTAAGACACATTTGAGAATGATCCGATAGTGAATCGCTTATCCTTCAATGCAGTATTGAACACAAACATACCCATGGTATTCCAGTTTCCACCATCGATATTCTTTGGCATAGAAATCTGGGTATCAGTAGAAGTATCATATACGGTTACATTACCTACGCTATTTGTAGTGGTACGGTAATTCAAGTTGGTCATGATGCTAGTCTGTGAACCAACCATGAATGTATTGTACTGCAAACTGATATTGTTGCTATATGATGGCTCCAATTCTGGGTTACCACCAGAGATACGCAATGGGTTAGAGTTGTTGATTACAGGAATCATGTTGTTAATGCTTGGCTGTGAAGCATTGCTTCTCCACTGCAAACGCAAACGACTCTGCTTAGAGAAATTGTAGCGATAGTCAATAGATGGAGCCAAGTTGTAGTAGTTGTGAGAGAACTCACCCATCTTACCATACTGCTCATAAATGGTCTGAGTATGCTGAGGCCTCCAAGTTGCACCTGCATTCAACTGCCACTTAGAACGGTTCACTCTCAATGTCATGCCTACATTATGGTCGTTGAAGTTATTCTCAACCTTCTTGCTCTGCTCTGCATCTCTGAAGTTCATATAGCTAGAAGGAAGTGTTCCAATCACATCGTCCTTACCAAGAAGTGAAGACAAGTCGTACACATTCTGGTCGTTGGTACTGTTACGGTGAGTGTAGGTATAGTTGAACTGCAAGAAACCACCGGTAAAGATTGGCTCGCTATAGGTCAAACGGCCAGAATAGTTGGTATTCTTATTTGGCGTATTGGTATAACGACGGATGATATTATCATCTACAGCAAACAACCACTGGTCATTGTTTGAATAGCTATCACTCTCACCATTGGTATAACCTGCAGTAGCACGGATAGTCAGGTTACGACCTCTATCATTGAACTTATGGTTGTACTGCAACTCACCAGATACATTCTTGTTTTCACTGTTAGACAATGAAAGAGACTGCTGAGCACTACGCCATGGTTCTCTTCTCAACGCATCTTCCTTAATGGCATCAATAATCTTCTGCTTGTTGTCGCCAGTCAAGAATTCCTGGATATCAGCCAGCAAAGATGGGTTCTCGCTAGGATCACTGCTAACAGAAGTTGAAAGGCTTCCACTTTCACCATCTCCGGTGCTGTAAGATGCACGTGGACGGAAAATCAAGTTATCCATTGAGGTTGGCTTCCACTCCAAACGGTAATCAAAGTTCACACTCTTATTCTTACGCTCACTTGATGAAGTAGAGTTGCTGAACAAGCTAGACTGGAGGTTATAGTTTGAGCTCTTTGATGCGTTGTAGCTGTCAGAGTAGCTATAACGGAGGTTACCACCCATTTCAATCTTCTTGTTCTCCATAGCGAAGTTAGCACCAAATGACTGACGCTTGGTCACACCATTCTGACCACCCATACGGAAGCCACCGCCACCACCAGGGAATCCCATGTCATTGGTATTGTTCACATTACCCATGATAGAGTACTGGTAGCTATCAGAGAAACGGTTAACGTTACCCTGACCCTGCCAACGGCCCTTGGTACCAATACCTGCGGTCAGATTAGCGAAAGTACCCTGATTCTGACCTTTCTTCATGGTCAAATCCAGAACGGCTTCCTCCTCACCATCGTCAATACCGGTTACACGAGCCAAGTCACTCTTCTTGTCGTAAGCCTTAATCTTATCTACCATATCTACGGTCAGATTCTTCATGGCAACAGAAGGATCATCAGAGAAGAACTCCTTACCATTAACCAGAATCTTAGAGATATCCTTACCGTTCAGGGTAATCTTACCGTCCTCGCTTACTTCTGCACCAGGAATCTTCTTTACCAGCTCTTCCAAAGCAGAGCCTTCTGGTACACGATAAGCTGCGGCATTATACTGGATAGTATCTTCCTTAACCTCAACCTGAGCAGCCTGTGCTGTTACAACAGCCTCTTTCAGCAATACAGCATCCTCACTCAGTTTGATTGTGCCCATATTCACCTGGGTCTTGCTTGTCGTAAGTGTGATGGCTTGGGTTTTAGTCTGATAACCCACGAATGAAAACTTTACCGCATATTTGCCAGCCTTTACAGCAGGTAAAGTAAAATAACCCTTTGTGTTTGTTACACAACCATTGACATAGCTACTGTCTGGCAAGTTCAAGATCTGAACGGTTACCATGTCAATTGGTTCACCACTATTTTCTACCACGCGGCCAGAAACGGTCACACGCTGTGCGCTAACACTCAAGACGCAAAACAGTAAAAATAGGGAAAATGCAATTCTTTTTACCATAAATTTATACTATACTTATTTTTTCCTTTTCAATTAGGACGCAAAATTAGTAAAAAGGTTTAATCTAATCACAACTAATTTTTAAGAAAACATCAAAAATGCCCTATATTTTAGTATATTTGCACAAAAATAGAAGTTTTTCTACATCATGAAGAAGCAAAGCGTGATAATTTCTACGAATCTGAAAGATAGCCTGTGCCAAGCCATAGAGGCGTGTCCACACGACAAATTGTTTATACTTACAGATGAGACCACAGAGCAGCTATGCAAACCTCTGGTTTCTTCTATAGATTGTCTCAAGCACGCTATACCTATTATAATAGGAGCCACAGACACACATAAGACATTAGAGTCGCTTGCCCATGTCTGGACAGAGCTTAGCCAACAGGGAGGTTCCCGAAAGTCTTTACTCATCAATCTGGGTGGAGGTATGGTTACGGATTTAGGAGGATTTGCAGCATCTACATTCAAGAGAGGCATACCTTATATAAATATACCAACTACCCTTCTTTCCATGGTCGATGCTGCCGTGGGAGGAAAGACGGGTATCAATTTCAATGGGCTGAAAAACGAGATTGGCGTATTCAACCCAGCTTCAAGCGTGATCATCGACACCCAATTCCTGGCTAGCCTGGACATAGCCAATATCTGCTCTGGATATGCAGAGATGCTCAAGCATGGACTCATCAGCCAGGTAGAGCATTGGAGTCAGCTTCTTCAGTTTAATCTTCAGGACCCAGATTTGCAGGAGCTGCAGCAATTGGTTGGCCAAAGTGTCAAAATAAAGGAACAGATTGTGGAGCAAGATCCTTATGAGCAGGGTATCCGAAAGGCACTGAACTTGGGACATACGGTAGGACATGCCTTCGAGAGTTTGGCCTTAAAGCAAGAGCGCCCAGTACTCCACGGGTATGCTGTAGCTTGGGGATGCATCTGCGAGTTATATCTCTCTGCTATCAAAACAGGGTTCCCTACCCAGAAGTTGAGACAAACCGTACAGTTTATTAAAGAAAATTACGGACAGTTCAACATCACCTGCAAAGAATATGAGCAGTTATATGAATTCATGAAACACGACAAGAAAAACGCATCGGGCATCATTAATTTCACCTTACTTGGGGAAATTGGAGATATCAAAATCAACCAGACAGCTACAAAAGAAGAAATCTTTGAAATGCTGGATTTCTTCAGGGAAGGTTAAATTTCTCAATTGTCATTCTCTGAGTATAAACAAAGAACCTCGTCCAATATAGTAGGATTGGACGAGGTTCTTCACTATCGTTCAGAATGACAATGTTATTCCTCCAAAGACTCTGCGTACTCCAATTCACCAAGTACGACAAAGAGTAAATCTTCGGGTTCAAAATCACCCATTTTTTCCTTCTTGGCCACCTTAGCCACATGAGCAGCTACAACTTCAGTGTCAATCTCCACTTCTTCGTCAGTGTCACTGAACGTATCAAAGTAATACTCCCAGATTACGTCCAAGAAGTACTGGATCAGTTCGTCATCGAACTTTTCCTTTAAATCAGCAGGCAAGTAATTACGGACATATTCTATGGTTTTCAAATCGTCCTCTGCTTCCCGCTGGAACATTTCATCCATAGACTCTCCCATATTACAATATAGCCTTTAATTTGTCCTCTAATACATTCTTTGCTGCAGCACCAACATTCTTATCAACAACCACACCGCCCTTGATATACAGCACGGTAGGCACATTGCGAATACCGAATTTTGCAACCAAATCATCGTTCTCCTCAATATCAACCTTACCTACAATAGCTTGACCTTCGTAAGTATTAGCAATATCTTCAATATATGGACCTATCTTCTTGCAAGGACCACACCAGGTAGCCCAGAAGTCCAACATCATTGGCTTGCCTTGAGCTGCCAATTCCTCAAAATTCTGATCAGTAATTTGTAAAGCCATAACTCTATATTTTAATTAGTTCTGCTGCAAAGATAAACAAATATTTTTAATTTATCTTGAATTCGCATCCTGGAATACTTCTTAATGTATTAATAAAACTTGGCTGCACGTTTATTTTTGCCGATGTAGAGAATAAAACCTGACTGTGCTGGCTATCCTGGAAGGCTACAAACAGTTCCACATTACCAGGATGGCTCTCTATAGCCGAGGACAGTTCTTCCACTTGTTCTTCGGTAATAGCATCTCCTGGCAAAGTCAGCGTGAGTTTCTCTATGACCTTGTCTTTGATGTCGGCTAAAAACTCAACTTTAGCGACACGCAAGTCGAATATGCTCTCATTGTATTTTCTTGGTTCACATCTGGCCGTAACAAATACGGAGTTTTCTACACGAAGCATACCACAGACACGTGCCCAGTCTTCACCAAAGAAAGCTATCTCTCCTGAACCCTCATAATCTTCAATCTTGACAATACCCATAGGGTTACCATTCTTGGTGCGTCCTTCCCTTACATTGGTAACAATACCACCAAATGTCAAGTCTCTGCCAGCAAGGCTAGCTTTATCGTCTAAATCACTCATGCGGGTATTACAAACCTCTTTCAGAATGATTTCATATTCATCCAGAGGATGGGCAGACAGGTACATTCCCACCAATTCCTTTTCCTTATTCAAGCGCTCCAAGTCATTCCATGGTTCGCAAGAAACAGGTTGAGGATGAGCAATTTCTATCATATCCATATCGCCAAACAGCGACATGGTATTCTGGGCTTTATCTGCTTGGAAACGAATGCCATATCGTACCAATTGATCCAAGAAGGTTTCATCCTTATTCACCGGACAGAGATATTGCTCTCGCATCAGGCCAAAACAGTCAAAACCACCGGATAGCGCTAAGCACTCCAAGCTTTTCTTGTTGCAGACACTCAGGTTCACACGCTCCATGAAATCAAAGATACTCTTGAACATACCATTCTTTTCTCGCTCCTCCACAATGGAGTCAACTGCGGCTTCACCCAAACCCTTGATGGCCTTCAAGCCAAAACGAATCTGCTGCTTGTCATTCACACCAAATTTTGCATGCGACTCATTCACATCTGGACCTAAGACTTCAATCTTCAATGCCTGACATTCATCGAGCAGCTTGGTTACTTCCTTGATATCATTCTTTCTTCGAGTCAAAAGAGCAGCCATAAACTCGGCAGGATAGTGTGCTTTCAGGTATGCAGTCTGATAGGCAACCCAAGAATAGCATGCTGCATGAGATTTGTTGAACGCATAGGATGCAAATTTCTCCCAGTCGCCCCAAATCTTCTCCAAAATCTTAGGATCATGACCATTTTTCTTTCCACCTTCAATAAACTTAGGTTTCATTTGGTCAACAATATCCTTCTTCTTCTTACCCATGGCCTTACGCAAAGCATCGCTCTCGCCTCGGGTAAAGTCGGCCAACAAACGGCTCAGCAGCATGACCTGCTCCTGATAGACCGTAATGCCATAGGTATCTTTCAGATATTGCTCCATGACTGGGATATCATACTTGATTTCCTCGCGTCCATTCTTTCGGGCAATGAAAGATGGGATATAGTCCATAGGTCCCGGACGATACAGGGCATTCATGGCAATCAGGTCCTCGAATACCGTAGGATGCAGCTCTTTCAGATACTTCTGCATACCAGCCGACTCAAACTGGAATGTACCTACCGTACGTCCACTCTGGTAGAGCTGATAGGTCAACTCATCGTCAATAGGCAATGTATCCAGGTCGATGTCCACATTATGTGCTTCCTTGATTACACGACAAGCCTCTTTCATCTCCGACAAGGTCTTCAAACCCAAGAAGTCCATCTTGATCAAACCGGTGGATTCAATGACATGGCCATCATATTGTGTCACAGCCGTCTTGATGTTTGGGAAATCCGGGTCATCGGCAGTCGATACCGGTACATGGTCACTAATAGGGTCACGACAGATGATGAAACCACAAGCATGGATACCCGTACTGCGAACCGTACCCTCCAACACTTTAGCGTATCGAATGGTATTCGACTCATGAATATCAGGCGATGCCTCTGCCTTCTGCAGTTCAGGGGTACATTTCAAATAATTCACCAATTTTGGCTTCATGCCATCAGGCAAGCGATCTGGCATAGCCTTACACCAGGCATTTACCACGCTCAATGGCACTTTCTCCACACGACCCACATCTTTAATGGAGTTCTTGGCCGCCATGGTACCATATGTAATGATATGGGCACAGTTCTCATGGCCATATTTATCCATCACCCATTGAAGCACTTTACCACGACCGTCATCATCAAAATCGGTATCAATATCAGGCAGAGAGATACGGTCTGGATTCAAGAAACGCTCAAACAGCAAATCATATTTCAATGGGTCTAACTTGGTAATACCCAAGCAATAAGCAACTACACTTCCGGCAGCACTACCACGTCCAGGTCCAACCCAAACACCCAATTCATTTCGTGCCGAGTTAATAAAGTCTTGCACAATCAAGAAGTAGCCAGGGAAACCCATGGTCTTCATGATATGCAGCTCAAAACGAATTCGCTCGTCAACTTCCTTCCTGATACCTTGAGATGCAGCCCATTCCGACAGTTCATCTGGCTGAAGCGCATGATCCGACTGAATGACCTGGTAGCCATTTCCATACAGTCGGCTTGCACCCTCGTAAGCCAGTTTACCTAAGTAGTCAGCCTCGAATTTTATTCTGTAGAGTTTATCATACCCACCTAATTTGTCAATCTTCTTCTGGCCATCACCCTCAGACAATGGATTCTGACCATTCTCATCGCTGGTAAACTCTTTAAATAAGGATTCTTCTGTGAACACCTTTCTCCAATGCTCCTCTGTTCCAAAATCTGCAGGGATAGGATAGAAAGGCATGATTGGGTCACTTTCAATATCGTAAGTAGAAACCTTATCCAATATTTCGCAAGTATTCGAAAGAGCATCAGGAACATCTGCAAAAATCTCATTCATTTCCTCACGCGTCTTGAACCACTCTTGCTTGGTATAGAGCATACGGGTTGGGTCATCCAAATCCTTACCAGTTGAAAGGCACAGCAAATGGTCATGAGCCTCGGCATCCTCCTCATCCACAAAATGGGAGTCGTTTGAGCAGATCAACTTGACATCATGCTTTCTGGCCAGTTCTATCAAGACAGGGTTACACTGTTTCTGCAGTTCATACGTTTCCCTGTTTGCTCTCTGCATAGGATTCTTCACCTCATGACGCTGAAGTTCAATATAATAATCATCACCCCAGATTTTCTTGAACCAGAGTATGGATTCCTCGGCACCTTTTATATCATTGGCCAGGATTTTCTTAGGAATCTCACCACCCAGACAAGCAGAGCAGATAATCAATCCCTCATGATATTTCTCCAGTTCCGTATGGTCCGTTCTTGGTCGCATATAATAGCCATCAACCCATGCATGGCTGACCAGTTTCACCAAGTTACGATAGCCCACTTCGTTCTTAGCCAGCACTATCAGGTGCCATCCGCTATGGTCTATCTTGCCTTCCTTCAAGCGCATGTCTCCACGGCGGGCACAATACATCTCGCAGCCAAAAATAGGAATGAACAGTTTTTTCTTCTGTTCATCCAGTTCTGCCTGCAAATCGGCCTTTTCCTGATCGGTCTCTGCAGATTTGATTTTCTTCGTCAAATCCTTTATAGCTCCCTTGACCGGTTTATTCACCTTGTTGACATAGTCGAAGAAATCCTTTATACCCATCATGTTTCCATGATCGGTCAAAGCCATACCTCTCATGCCATTTGCACGAGCCTTATCTACCAATTTAGGAATTGATGCCATGCCATCGAGCACGGAGTATTGCGTGTGAACATGTAAGTGAATGAAATCTTCCATGGAGTGTGCTTTCTTTTTTTAAAATCTCGTCAAAGATACGCTTCTTCCATCAAAACTGCAAAAGTTCGACCAAAAAGTTATCAACACCTTTAGGTTTACTTGTTTATTTGACAAATTAAGGCTATCTTTGCACAGATTTAGGCAAAAACAATGATGAACCGTCTTAGAAAAATAAAGAAAATACGCTTACACAGGGAAGGCACCCATACACTTATTTATACATTCATAGGAATGTTAGCCTTCTGCCTGCTGTTGCATTTCGGGCTTCACATACGTTTGGTGACACAGATTGCAACTGTCATCTGTATCATCATATACTGCATCTTGCTGAACTTTTTCCAGTGCCCAGTCCGCTTGTTCGATGGGGAGACAGAAAACGTAGTCATTGCACCTGCAGACGGTAGAGTTGTGGTCATTGAAGAAGTTGAGGAAAACGAGTTTTTCCACGACAAGCGTATCATGGTCTCTATTTTCATGAGCCTTTGGAATGTCCATGCAAACTGGTTCCCTTGCGATGGCATTGTCAAGAAAGTGACTCATAACAACGGTCGTTTCAAGGCAGCATGGTTGCCAAAAGCCAGCACAGAGAATGAGCGTTCAGCCATTCTTATTGAAACCCCTACTGGTGTAGAAGTACTTGCGCGTCAGATTGCAGGTGCCATGGCTCGCAGAATTGTAACCTATGCAAAGGAAGGCGAGGATTGCTTCATCGACGAGCATATGGGCTTCATCAAGTTAGGTTCCCGTGTAGATGTATATCTGCCATTGGATTCAGAAATCTTGGTTGAAATGGGTCAGAAGACCACTGGAAACCAAACCATTATTGCAAAACTCAAATAAGTTTGTACATGGCAAACTGCATAACCAAACATATTCCAAACACCCTTACATCCCTGAATTTAATCTCAGGATGTATTGCAACAGGCTGTGCCATGCATGGTCATTACACATCTGCCCTATTATTCATTATCCTGGGCGCATTCTTTGATTTCTTCGATGGAATGTCTGCCCGTTTACTGAATGTCTCTGGTCTAATTGGAAAAGAATTAGACTCTTTAGCAGACTGTGTCACCTTTGGCGTTGCTCCAGCCTCTATGGTTTATATGGTTTGCAAGTCGTGCAGCTATCCTTCTTTTTTGAGTGGCATCGGTGCATACCTTCCTTATATAGCCTTTATCATGGCAGCCTTTTCTGCCATCCGTTTGGCTAAGTTCAACTTAGACACCCGTCAGACTACATCGTTCATTGGCTTGCCTACCCCTGCCAATGCCTTATTCTGGGGAGCACTTATCGTGGCACATCAGAAGACATTTACTGCAGGCGACAGCGAATGGGTAGGTTTAGGCTTATTGGTTGGTACGTTGATTTTCTCTTACCTCTTGGTAGCAGAAATGCCAATGTTTGCCTTGAAGTTCAAGAATCTGAGTTGGGCAGACAATAAGATTAAGTATATCTTTGTACTTACCTCTTTCATTCTAATCCTTGCATTGGGTATCAGTGGTATCTCTGCAGTAATCTTGTGGTACATCGTACTTTCTGCCTTCACACAGAAAAACTAATAAAATATGCAGATTTTCGGTTGCTTGTTCATGCTGGGAGGTATCATCCTACTGGTAATTGTTTTTCTCTTCCTGGGTATCATCACTAAGGTTTTGTCCTTATTCGGAATCAATCTTCCTTGGGCAAAATGGCTGAATGGTTCTCACTGGTACACTTATACCAATTCACCTTTCACAGAGAACAAGCAAGAAGGAACACAGACGTATACACAGCCTGACACTTCAGCAAAGGTTGAAAAGAAAAAAGTATTCACCGAGGAAGACGGGGAATACGTAGAATTTGAAGAGGTTAAGGACTAACGCTTACTCTTGAAGAATTCCTTCATCAATTGAGCAGCCTCATCGGCTAAAAGACCACTTACGACTTCTGTTTTTGGATGAAGCGCATTCGGTGCGTACTTTTGGTATCCTCTTTTCTCATCGGATGCACCAAAAACCAATCTACCCATCTGGCTCCAGGCTATAGCACCTGCACACATCACACAAGGTTCTACCGTGACATAAAGGGTACAGTTGGTTAGGTATTTTCCACCCAGCGTATTAGCCGCAGCGGTAATGGCTTGCATCTCTGCATGAGCTGTCACATCAGTAAGCGTCTCTGTCAGATTATAGCTTCGTGCTATGATGCGATCCTGGCACACCACAACCGCACCAATGGGTATCTCACCTTTGGCAAAAGCGCATTTTGCTTCTTCCAGTGCCTTTCTCATAAAGAATTCATCACGATTCTCCATTTGTATTATTGGCGCATTTCAAATTCATCGAAAAGAGTTGGATAATTCTCGTTCATATCGCGATAGATACTACCAAGCAAAGTCTCACGCATCCAACGGCCCTTGTTCTGCACTTTGCGTTTCTTTAAAAAATCGGAAATAATGCCCATCTCCTTGTCGTTCAAGCAGCACACCAGTCGCTGGGATCTATTCCCTTTTACACTGGTCTTTTCTTTTGGCATTCCATGCTTTTTCATAACTTTGGCAAATTTACTCAAAGTTTATGCAACTGCAAAAGATATTTGTTGTAAATTTGCAGAAAAAGGGATATGGCTGAACATAATATACAGGGAAAAACGGGCGAAGACTTGGCAGCATCGTTCCTTGAGAAGCAAGGATACCAAATTCTTCACCGCAATTGGCGTAGTGGCCATAAAGAACTGGATATTGTGGCATTAGACCATGGGACACTGGTCATCGTTGAGGTTAAGACACGCAGGAACCAGGATTTTGGCAGTCCTGCCGATGCGGTGAACGACAGGAAAATCAGACGTATTGTGTCATCTACCGATGCATACATCCGGAAATTCAAATTGGATTTACCTGTTCGTTTCGATATTATTTCCATCATAACAGATGCACCCATCCCTCAGATTGAGCATATTCAGGAAGCCTTCTTCCCTCCAATTTGGTAATACATGGAAAAAGATTTAGAACATCCTTGTCCGTGGCTAGAGCTCATTCCATTAGATGAGACGGATTCCACCAGCAACCAGATTAAGCTGCTGCCTATCAGGCGGGAGATGACTGTGGTTACGGCAGAATACCAGACCAAGGGAAGAGGACAGCAAGGCAATTCATGGGAATCGGAACGAGGCATGAACCTGGTGTTCAGTATCCTCATATCGCCCAAGAACGTGATAGCCAGCCAACAGTTCATTCTATCACAAGCCATATCATTAGCCATAAAAGACACGCTTTCTGCATATACCACAGACATCTGTATCAAGTGGCCTAATGATATCTATTGGCACGACCAGAAGCTCGGTGGTATTCTCATCGAGAATGAACTGTGCGGAAAACGGATAGATCGCTGTGTCATAGGCATAGGTTTGAATATCAATCAGCAGTCGTTTACCAGCCCTGCTCCTAACCCTATCTCTCTGGCACAGATTACCGGAAAGAGGTTTGACCGGCAAGAGGTTCTCTTGCAATTGCTCTCGCGGTTCTACCAGTATCTTAAGCTCATTGAGCAGAATGATACAGCCCCCATCGTAGCGGATTATCACCAATCGCTCTACCGTGCAGAAGGGCTTCATGCTTACCGCGATGAACAAGGATTATTCATGGCCGCAATAGACCATATAGAACCTATAGGCACCCTGTGCCTAAAAGATGAAAGTGGAAACTTGCGCTATTATGCATTCAAGGAAGTGAAAGTAGTACTTCCCCACTTAGAATTACCGAATTAAATTAACAATTAAAAGATAGAAAATATGCCAAAATTCAACAGAATTCTTTTGAAGCTCAGCGGCGAGAGCTTGCAAGGTGAGCAGAAGTATGGTATTGACGTGAATCGTCTGAACCAGTATGCAGCACAGATTAAAGAGGTACACGATATGGGTGTGCAGATTGGTATCGTCATTGGTGGAGGTAACATCTTCCGTGGCTTGAGCGGTGCAGGAAAAGGTTTTGACCGTGTAAAGGGTGACCAGATGGGTATGTGTGCCACTGTCATCAATAGTCTGGGTCTTTCCAGCGCATTAGGCGCTATCGGCTGCAAGAGCCGCGTGCTCACAGCTATCCGCATGGAGCCTATCGGAGAGTTCTATACCAAGTGGAAGGCTATTGAGGCCATGGAGAATGGTGAGGTTGTCATCATGTCTGCTGGTACAGGAAACCCATATTTCACTACCGATACCGGCTCTTCATTGCGTGGTATTGAGATTGAAGCAGATGTTATGCTGAAGGGTACCCGTGTAGATGGTATCTACACTGCTGACCCAGAGAAGGATCCTACTGCAACCAAGTTCAGCGAGATTACTTACGATGAAATCTACAACAAGGGCCTGAAGGTCATGGATTTAACCGCTACCACCATGTGTAAGGAAAACAACTTGCCTATCTATGTATTCAACATGGATATTGTAGGCAACCTGAAAAAGGTCATGGATGGCGAGGACATCGGCACCTTGGTTCACTTATAAGAAGAAACAAAAACGGGAAGAAGCACTTACTTCTTCCCGTTTCTGTATTTACCCTCATCCTTATCTTCCAGCATGCTCAGATAGCTCTGGTACCTACTCTCACTGATGTAGTGCTCTTCCAAAGCCTTCAATACGGCGCACCCCGGTTCATGGGTATGTGTACAGTTTCCGTACTTGCAGTCGGCAGAGAAACGGAAAATCTCTTTGAAATAATGTCCTATTTCCTCTTCCTCCATATCGAAGGTTCCAAAACCCTTGATTCCTGGAGTATCTATCAGATAACCACCATCGGGCAGTTCAAACATCTCACTGAACGTAGTGGTATGCATACCTGTTTCATGCATATCGGAAATCTCTGCCGTACGCAACTGAAGTCCAGGTAGGATTGCATTAATGAATGTAGATTTTCCCACACCCGAGTTTCCTGACAGCAAGGTTGTCTTATCTTTCAATAAGGCCCTTACGGTCTCCAGTCCTTCCCCTTTCTTTGCAGAGATGGCATGACAAGGATAACCTATTATCTGATACAAGTTCATCAAGCCATCCAGATAGCGGCGTTCATCCTCATCCAGATCATCTACCTTATTAAATAATAAGATGACAGGCACGCGATATGCCTCAGCACCCGCCAGGAAACGGTCGATAAACACTGTAGAAGTCTCAGGCCTTGCAACAGTTACCACCAGCAGAACCTGATCCAGATTAGCTGCCAGGATATGGCTTTGCTTACTCAGGTTCGTAGCTTTCCGGACAATATAGTTCTTTCGGTCCTCAATCTCCGTGATGAAAGCCGTGCCCTCTGGATTCATAACAATGAATACGTAGTCACCAACCGCCACTGGGTTGGTGCTACGTATTCCTTTCAAACGGAAGTTTCCCTTGATTTTACAATCTACCAGGTTACCCTCATCGGTCTTAACCTGATACCAACTTCCGGTATTCTTTATGACAAGTCCTCTCACGCAGATTAGACAGTCATAATTTCCTTTTCCTTCGCTGCCATCATGTCTTCCACCTTCTTGATGTACTTGTCATGAACCTTCTGCAGCTTAGCTTCACCATCCTTCTCAGCATCTTCTGGAAGGCCTTCCTTCTGCGCTTTCTTCAAGTCGTTCAGACCATCGCGACGAGCGTTACGGATACTAACCTTGGCAGTTTCCATTTCCTTAGAACACTGTTTAGCCAATGACTTACGGCGTTCCTCGGTCAATGGTGGGATACCCAAGCGGATGATTTCACCATTATTTTCAGGAGTGATACCCACCTCACTGTCCAGGATAGCCTTCTCAATAACTCTGAACATGCTCTTGTCCCAAGGCTTGATAGCTATGGTACGTGCATCAGGAGTAGTCACTGAAGCCACATTGTTCAAAGGCACCTTCTGGCCATAAGAATCCACGCGGATACCATCCAGGATACGGGTATTAGCCTTACCTGCACGGATGTGCGCAAACTGCTCATCCAAGTACATAACGGCCATCTCCATAGCCTCTTCAGCATTGCTGATAATCTCTTTTACTTCTGCCATATTATTGGATTATAAGATTGTACAACCTTCACAAGGCTTCAACTGCTTGAAGAAGTCGTTACCCTTATCGTCAACCAAGATGAATGCAGGGAAGTCTTCAACATCGATCTTCCAAACAGCCTCCATACCTAATTCTGGATACTCTACGCATTCAATGCTCTTGATTGAGCTCTGAGAAAGAACTGCAGCCACACCACCAATAGTACCCAGGTAGAAACCACCATGCTTCTTACAAGCATCGGTTACACACTGAGCACGGTTACCCTTGGCAATCATAACCAAAGAACCACCATTAGCCTGGAACTCATCTACGTATGGGTCCATACGACCAGCGGTAGTTGGGCCCATAGAACCACAAGGATAACCCTCTGGAGTCTTAGCAGGACCTGCATACAGGATTGGGTAATCCTTCAGGTACTGAGGCATACCCTCGCCAGCATCCAGACGAGCCTTAATCTTTGCGTGTGCAATATCACGACCTACAATAATGGTACCCTTCAGGTTTACACGGGTAGAAACAGGATATTTGCTCAGTTCCTTGCGAACAGCATCCATACCCATGTTCAGGTCAATTTCAATACCCTTAGTGCCTTCACCTGGCTTACGCAATTCCTCAGGAATCAACTCTGTTGGATTATCATCCATCTTCTCAATCCAGATACCATCCTCGTTGATCTTTGCCTTGATGTTACGGTCTGCAGAGCAGCTAACACCCATACCTACAGGCAGAGAAGCACCGTGACGTGGCAAACGGATAACACGGATATCGTGAGCCAGATACTTGCCACCGAACTGTGCACCCAAGCCAATGCGATAAACTTCCTTCAACAACTTCTCTTCCAAATCCAAATCACGGAATGCGCGACCGGTCTCATCACCTGTGGTAGGCAGTGAGTCATAGTACTTGATAGAGCCTAACTTAACAGTCAGCAAATTCTTCTCTGCAGAAGTACCACCGATAACAACACAGATATGATATGGAGGACAAGCAGCAGTACCAAAGTGCTTGATTTCCTCAACCAACCAAGGCAGCAAAGTACCTTCGTTCTGGATCAAAGCCTTAGTCATTGGGTAGAAATAGGTCTTGTTAGCAGAGCCACCACCCTTAGCCACACATACGAAATGATACTCAGCACCCTCACAAGCCTCAATGTCAATCTGAGCTGGCAAGTTACACTTTGTATTTACCTCATCGTACATGTTCAGCGGAGCATTCTGAGAATAACGGAGATTATCCTGGGTAAATGTGTTATATACACCCTTGCTCAAAGCCTCTTCATCTTCAAAACCAGTCCAAACCTGCTGACCCTTCTCTGCATGGATAATAGCAGTACCGGTATCCTGGCAGAATGGAAGTACACCCTTAGCAGCGGTCTCAGCATTGCGCAAGAACTGCAAAGCTACATACTTATCGTTCTCTGATGCCTCTGGATCGGTCAAGATCTTAGCTACCTGTAGGTTGTGCTCTCTACGGAGCTTAAACTCTACCTCATGGAAACACTCTTGAGCCAACAAGGTCAAAGCTTCCTTGCTTACTTTCAGCATTTTCTTGCCTTCAAACTCGCCCACGCTTACGCCTTCCTTGGTAAGCAATCTGTACTCAGTGGTGTCTTCACCCAACTGGAACATAGGGGCATACTTAAATTCTACGTTTGCCATAATATTATATCTAAATAAATTTATATTTCTTCTTATTCTTCGTAATGCTGGTACAGAAAATCATTGTATGGATATTTCTGGACGTGCAGTTCACGGACTTTCTTATATACTACTTCCTTGAGTTCATCCATATTGGTCCTTTCCTTTGCGGAGATGAACAGGCAGTTCTCATTGAGTTTGGCCATCCAGGTGTTCATCAACTCAGGGAGGGTGATGTTCTCCTTGGTCTTTGGTGTGAGGTCATCCTCGGCCTTCTCCACATAGGTATAGGCATCTATCTTATTGAAGATGATCATCATTGGTTTCTCACTGCACTTCAGATCTGCCAGTGTTTTCTCTACCACCTGAATCTGCTCCTCGAAATCTGGATGGCTGATATCTACCACATGAAGAAGCAAGTCGGCTTCACGAACCTCATCCAGTGTGCTCTTGAAAGAGTCCACCAAATCGGTTGGCAGCTTGCGGATGAATCCTACGGTATCACTCAGCAGGAATGGCAGGTTGTCAATAATCACCTTGCGCACAGTGGTATCCAGCGTAGCGAAAAGTTTATTCTCTGCAAAGACCTCACTCTTGGACAGTAAGTTCATGAGGGTGGATTTACCCACATTGGTATAACCCACCAAGGCCACACGGATCATACGACCTCTGCCCTTGCGCTGGGTAGTCTTCTGTTTATCAATTTCAGCCAGTCTCTCCTTGAGTAAGGACATACGGTTCAAGATGATACGACGGTCCATCTCCAGCTGGGTCTCACCAGGTCCACGAAGTCCCACGCTACCGCCCTTACCGGAACCAGAGCCACCACCCTGGCGCTCCAAGTGTGTCCACAAGCGCTGCAGTCTTGGCAGCATATAGCGATATTGTGCCAGCTCCACCTGCGTCTTTGCATTCGCTGTCTGCGCACGCATGGCAAAGATATCCAAAATCAGTGAGGTACGGTCCAGGATTTTCACCTGAAGTACCTGTTCTATATTTCGAAGCTGCTTGGCAGATAGTTCATCATCAAAGATGACCATGCCCACAGGGTCGTCCTCGTCTTCTTTCTGGAGAATGAATTCACGTATCTCCTCCAACTTTCCCTTACCTAAATAGGTAATAGAGCTTGGGCCATCCACCTTTTGGGTGAATCGCTTTATGGTCTGCGCTCCTGCAGTATCAGCCAGGAACTCCAGCTCATCCAGGTACTCATTTGTCTTCCGCTCGTCCTGATTCTTGGTAATCAGTGCCACCAGCACTGCGGTTTCGGTGCGAGCTTCAGAGATTACAAATTCCTTCATTCGTTTTTATTCTTTTGTGCAAATATAACTAAATAGTTTGTCTTCTGCAAGAAAAATAAGGTGTGAGTTACTTAATCCCCATAAATCACACGTGGCCTTGCCAATGGTGGAAGGTTGTGTTTCTTGCTTTCTTGCCATGGACTCTCGCTTCGGGTATTTCCATAGGTACTCCATGTAGGCTTGTCAAAGTCCAAGAAGTCTTCATACTTATAGGTGAACTTTCCTCCGTTGGCTATCATCATGGCACGTTTGTAGATAAGTTCACGGCAAGGCGCATTGAATCCTCCTGTATTATCGTTCATGATGCTGTTACCAGTAGGTCTGTAAACCCCTTTATAGTAGGTATGTCCACCTTCGTAAGCCCCTAGGTTTTCTGCCTTATAATGTGCATCGGCAGCCAAATGAGCCCAATGTGTCTGCTTCACATCGCTCTTCACGTCGGTGTTCAGATAGGCTTGCAGATTATATTGCTTTTCCAGGTCTTTCAATTCATCCTCGGAGATACGTCCGCTCTCCACATAGCTGTACTCATCGTCAAGCTTGCCGAATCCATGGCCTATGGCCTCGTGATGCAGCAGATCTTCCATGCCTATACCCTGATGGTTAATAGCCACGGCCATAGGCACATAAGCAACGGAGAATCCGGTAGACACACCGCTCATAGGAGTGGACATCTGCACCTCGCAGGTTCCGGCATACCGATCCGTGTTAGCTATCACTATCACCAACGTGTTATAATACTTGAAATGAGCGGTCTCATCCGACTGGTCAGGACTCAGGCCTTCTACCTTCTGCACATAACTCATGATACGGTTTCTGTCTCCCTTAATCTCAGTAGACTCAGAGGAGAAGCGCAAGCTGAATGCCGTTTCAGAGTTAGCCGTGAAATAATTCTCCTTACTGACTGCTGTCACGCTATAGACATCGAAATACTCTTTCAATGATTTCATTGGCTCAACAGAGAACAAATACTTATAAGCCATCTTCATCACGTCGTCAAATGTTCCAGCGGCAATATGTGAATCCAGGAAACCGTCACCCGTCAGCACCACCGGAATACCTTGTCCCTTGGTATGCGTCTGCAGGATTGATACCTTTCCATCATTTGTGTAATCCACCTCACGTTCCTCATAATCCGTTCCTGTCTGCACAAACACAAACTCGGTCGTCGTAGCCACCACATCATCCATGGAGTTTGAATTCTCAGAATTCATAAGTGCTATCCACAAAGAGCAAGAACGCGTTTCCTTACTAGGATTCTTGCGCACTGGGATACTCCAGACCAATTTGATGGAGCGGGTTTTTCCTAATTCAGGAGCAGATTTAGTATCATTGTCGTCTGTGCCTATCATCACCGGTCCATTGTCCGTATCATACAGAAGACCCAAAGGTGGCAGGTTTGATCCCGAATAAGGTTCATCGCCATTATAGATAAAGACCACGTCTATCTTACCACCTTCTGCATCAATCTTATAGGAGGTCTTATCCATGGTGAATGCAGAGATCTGCTCTATGGTAATGGTCTTCTGATCCTGCTTATCATCATAGGCACCCGTAATGGTGAATGTATGCTTCTTTGTCTCGTTCGTGCTGTTAGCCGCTGTGGTCTTTACCACAAGCTTATGCGTACCCTTCTTGCCCGACGTCATGGAGATGTTCAACCCCTCTGGCACTTTAGCAATAATCCAAGAGGTAGTGCTGGTAAATTCCAATTCCACCGTCTCGTCGGCCCTGAATCCTACCTGATAGGTAGTCTTAGAATCATTCAGCAAAATGCTTGGATCAGGATCCTCGGAAGAGCATCCCACCAGCAAGATTAAGTTCAAAAAGAGCAGCAGTTTTCGCATCATACGATTTAGGTTTTAGTACGACAAGGGGGAAGACTCCCTTCTTAAGAAGCTTCCCCTTTGCCTAATGATTGATTTATTTTGCAGCAAGAGCAGCATCAATGAGCTGTGCCAGGTCTGTCCAGTGAGCCTTGGTCACTGCATTGGCTGTGTTGCTTGCCTTTGCTTTTTTCTGAATCTTCAGCAGTTCTGCCATGAGCAAGGCACGTGCATCGGCATTGGCGTTGTTCTTATTGGTTACAATGCTGATGACTACGTTCACATACTGACGCTGCAAGTGTCTTCTGTAGGTATCTACAGCCTTGCCATTGTTCAGCTCGGTGAAGATCATGTTATACAGGTCGTTCAAGTATTCCTCTGGTTTGTAGTTGCTTGCATCCTTATCAGCAAACTCCTGCAAGCGAGCCAGGTTACGTACATTCAGCAGAGCAGATGCGCTAACCACGCCATCGGCAATGCCATTCAGGTAAGTGCTTGGGCTCTGAGAGAACTTGTAGATATAAGGCTGGTCAATCAGGAACGATGGCTTGGTGAACACATACTGGTTCAGGAAATTCAATGCCTCCTTCTGCTGTGCCTTAGGAACTGCTGAATACACATCACCCTCCTGCTCCACGCTCTTGTAGTTCACAAACACACCACCTATATTACGAGCCACATGACCCATATAGCGCTTGTACTGGTTGATGACCTGCTCATATACACGCTTGCAGTTGGTGTACATGTCAGCCTCTTCCTTCGTCCACTCTGGAATGGCTGCCAAAACGCGCTTCAGGTTCTTGATACCATATTCGCTGGCTTTCATAGAGTTGTCACCCAAGTCCTCGGTCTGAGCGCGTGGGTCGCCATCGCTACCCTCGCCACCAAACCACAGGCGTGGATTCTTAGCCAGCGTCTCCATGATGACCTTGTTCCAGTACTTGTGGTCTTCGTCCTCATCCTTAGTCAATGCGGTAGAATAGCCGAACTTGATAGCCCACTTGTCATAGTCGCCGATGCGTGGATACAAGCCGGCCTTCCCGATATTATCCTCTGGCTGTGCCACATAGTTGAAACGCGCATAGTCCATGATAGAAACGGTATGACCGTTAGCCTCAACCCAAGCCTTATCGCGCAGCTTCTCCACAGGAGTCATGTTAGACGCACCCATGTTATGGCGCAAGCCCAAGGTATGGCCTACCTCGTGAGAAGAGACGAAACGGATCAGGTCGCCCATCAGCTCGTCATCGTACTTCATCTTGCGGGCACGTGGGTCTACGGCACCAGCCTGCAGCATGTACCAGTCGTGAACCAGTGTCATGACATTGTGGTACCATCCTACATGGCTCTCCAGGATCTCACCAGAACGTGGGTCATGTACGTTAGGACCATATGCATTGGCAATGTCAGAAGCCAGGTAACGGATGACAGAGAAACGTGCATCTTCCAGGCTCATGGTAGAGTCGTTTGGCCATTCAGCACCACGGATGGCATTCTTCCAGCCTGCAGCCTCAAAAGCTACATTCCAGTCGTTCACACCCGCAATCAGGTATGGTACCCACTGCTTAGGAGTGGCAGGGTCAATGTAATACACAATCTGCTTCTTAGGCTCAATGAGCTGACCTGCACGCTGCTTAGCAGCATCCTCCTCGTTCTTTGGCTCCAGGCGATAGCGAGTGATGAAGCGCTTCTGCTCCACCTTCTGCTGGTCGTCAGAGAACCAGTTATAGCCATCGGCAAAATATCCAACTCGCTGATCTACATAGCGCTTCTGCATTGGTACCTTAGGCAACAGCAAGAGGGATGTATTCAACTGTACAGTCACTACGCCAGACTCATTACCTGCAGGAATGCTGGTGGTACGACTCTGCTGACCTGCACTAGGAGTAGGCTGATTGTAGCTGAAAGTCTTGGTGGTAGTAATCTCCGTGTTGATTGGATACGTACGGATGCTGTTGATAAATGAAGCATCCTTCTTGAATCCACCCAGGTTATAGCTACGCTTGGTGCGACCGTCCAAGCCAAATACCTGCACATCCTCACCAAAGAGTGAAGTCACCTTCACCTTACTACCCTGACCTTCACGGCCCTCAATCTTGAGGGAAGCCACGATAGGGTCCTCGTTTGAAGCACGTACAGACTGTGCAATAGCCTGTCCTTCCTTTACCTCTGTATTTGAGATACGGGTACGAACCAGCATGTTGCCATCCTTGCCCTTCTCAAAATAGATAGTCACCTCATTCATTTCCTCGCCACCGTACTTGCCTAAGCCTACTGGTGCTGCCAGGAAACGGGTTACAGCTAAGATAGGTCTGCCCAAGATGGTATCAGGCACATTCATGAACCAGTCCTTACCACTCTGTGCAACGCCCAGCATACCCTGCTTGAACTCCATCTTTGGAGCAGGAGCAGGAGCCTCGGTTGCAGGCTTAGCTGCATCCTTCTTCTTTTTCTTGTCCCCATCCTTCGCCAGGACAGGCATGCTCAGCAGAGTTGCTGCTGCCAGCATGAGAATTCCTCTCTTCATCATAAAATTATACTTTGTCTTGTTTAATATGGTTTATCTTACTTCACCTGGATAACCAAGTAACGGCTTACGCTCCAGAATGTATTTGGGTTGTTGATTTTCAATACATACTGACCCTTTGAGTCCTTCTCCAGGGTATATGAGCCACTAGGGTGGTTAGTCAGCAGCTGAGCGCTCTTAGAGTACAGCTTGATTTCCTTCTGGGTACGGATATCAATCTCAGTAAAGTAGTTCTTGTTAAAGTTACCATCCTTCAAAACCTCCTTCTTGTTCAGGATGTTCTGCTCCTTCAACTCACTCTTGGTGCCGAATACGAACCAAGCGGTGTTCAGCTGCTTATCCTGTGCTGCTACCTGCTTAGCCTTCTCCTCGTTCTTAGCAGCCAGCTCGTTTACGTTAGATGACAAGGCAGTAATCTGCTCACCCTGCTCTGCAATGGTAGCATCCTTAGCAGCCAGCTCAGCCTGCAGTTGCTCAATCTGCTGTGTCTTCTCCTCCATCTGTGCAGTCAGCTGGTCAATGGTCTCCTTCAGCTTGGTACCTTCCAAAGCACTACCCTTCAGGCGCTCCTTCAACTTAGCAATCTGCTCCTTGTTCTGCTGCAAGGTAGTCTGGATGAACTGGATGTTCTCACGGATCTGGCCTCTCATGTTCTCACCCTCACCGTTAGCTACCTGAGTAGTCACACGGCCCTGAGCCTCATTAATCTGTTGGAAACCGCGGTTAATCTCGTTAACCGTTTCCATAATCTCATCCAACTCGGCATCACGCTGGCTCAGTACAGCCATCAAAGAGTCTCTACTGCGCTGAACATCAGCAATAGCACCACTTTTACCATCGCATGCAGTCAGCAAACTTGCTGCACATACAGCCAAAAACAATAATTTCTTCATATTTTTCTTTTGTTTTAATTTTCTTGTTAATACTTATTTTTCACTATTTCTCATTTTCCTGCGCAATGCACAGCGTTCTGCATTGCTCAGTGATTTCATATCAATCTTTTCTTCTGTGGACTCTGTCACTGGAGCCTCTTCCTGTTCACCGGCACCACTCAAAATCACTACAATCTCCCCCTTAGGTTCTGTCTCCGTAAAATGAGCCAGCACTTCTTGCAAGCTACCGCGCACACACTGCTCATGGATTTTGGAGATTTCCCTGCAAACTGCCACCTGTCGTTCAGCGCCAAACACCTCCATAAACTGTGCCAGCGTCTTGGTCAGACGGTAAGGAGATTCGTAAAAAATCATGGTGCGTGTCTCTCCCACCAAAGCCTGTAAACGTGCGTTCCTTCCCTTCTTCTGAGGCAGGAATCCTTCAAAGCAGAAACGCTCGTCGGGCAAGCCAGAGCTTACCAGTGCTGGGACAAATGCTGTAGGCCCTGGCAGACAAGTCACCTCAATGCCAGCTTTCACGCACTCACGCACCAGCAGGAAACCTGGGTCAGAAATGGCAGGTGTACCCGCATCGGAAATCAGAGCTACAGTCTCACCGCCCAAGATACGCTCCACCATGCGCTCCACAGTCTGATGTTCGTTGAACTTATGATGAGCCAGTAAGGCATTCTTAATCTCGAAATGCTTCAAGAGCACACTGCTGGTACGGGTATCCTCGGCTAATATCAAATCAGCTTCTTTCAACACCCGTATGGCCCTGAAGGTCATATCTTCCATATTTCCTACCGGAGTAGGTACCACGAACAACTTTCCCATTCCTTATTAATATGGCGCAAAGGTAATGAGAAAAAAAAATCTACACACTATTCATTCTCGATTTTTAACAGTGATTTCCCAAAAAAGCCGTATATTTGCAAAAAAGTTAGGAAAGAAATGATGAATTTGGAAATATCAGGTGAACGAAGAAACCGTGGACGCATAGAAGTCATCTGCGGCTCAATGTTCTCGGGAAAGACCGAAGAGCTGATCCGACGCATGCGCAGAGCGGAGTTTGCACGCCAGAAAGTGGAGATTTTCAAGCCTGCAATTGATACCCGCTATTCCGAGGAGGATGTGGTGAGTCATGAGGGTCATTCCATAGCTTCTACTCCCGTCTCCTCTTCCAGCAGCATCTTGCTGCTCACTGAGGATGTAGAGGTAGTGGGTATTGACGAGGCACAGTTCTTCGACGACAATCTCCCTTCTGTCTGCAGGGAGCTGGCCGACCGTGGCATCCGCGTGATCTGTGCGGGTCTGGACATGGATTACCGCTGTGTCCCATTCGGTCCCATGCCAAACCTTATGGCTATAGCCGACGAGGTACAGAAGGTACATGCCATCTGCGTGCGCTGCGGTTCCCTGGCCTATGTATCCCATCGCCTGGTAGCCAACGACAAGCGTGTTCTCCTGGGAGAGAAACTGGAATATGAACCTCTTTGCAGGGAATGTTATCTGCAAAGTTTAAAAGAAAAGGAATGAGAAAAGAAATCACCTTCGACAGCTTTATCCGCGGTGCCCTGATTGTGGCAGGTGTAACGGCCGCCATCCTATTGATTAACAGGTTGAGCGCCGTGCTCTTACCTTTTGTTGTAGCCTGGCTCATAGCCTACCTGATTTACCCTATCGTCATCTTCTTTGAGAAGCGTTGCCGCCTCAAGGTAAGAACGCTGAGCATTGTGGTCACGTTAGCATTTTTACTACTGGCCATTATCGGCTTCTTTGAGCTCATTGTTCCACCTATGATAGAGCAGGGTGTAAGGCTCAAGGACATCATTATGAACTATATCCATTCAGAGAACAACCAGCTGCCTGCACAGATAGAGCAATACATCAGGGACTTCCTGGCATCCAAGGATTTCCAGCGCATCTTAGGTGGCATAAACTACATGGCAGTCCTCCAGACCACTGTATCCCAGGTGGTAAACATCGTATCCAATGCGGCCAGCATTGTGATAGGAATCTTCAGTGCAGCCATCATCTTGCTGTACCTGTTCTTCATCCTGCTGGATTATGAAAAGATATCCGAAGGGTGGATCAAGCTCATCCCTAACAAGCAGCGCAAGTTTGCCCACCGCATCTCACAAGATGTGATGTACCGCATGAACTGCTATTTCCGCGGGCAGTCTCTCATTGCACTCTGCGTGGGTATTTTGTTTGCTATCGGTTTCAGTATCATACAGTTGCCTATGGCCATAGCCTTAGGCCTCTTCATCGGATTCCTGAACTTGGTGCCTTATCTGCAAATTATCGGATTTATTCCAGCCATTCTGCTGGCCCTTCTGAAAGCAGCAGATACCGGCCAGAGTTTCTGGATCATCCTGCTCCTGGTAGGTGTGGTATTCCTGGTGGTCCAAAGCATACAGGACCTGATGCTCACCCCTAAGATCATGGGTAAGATGATGGGCTTGAACCCTGCTATTATTTTGCTGTCTCTCAGTATCTGGGGAAGCCTGTTAGGTTTCATCGGACTGATTATAGCCCTGCCACTGACTACAATTATTGTAGCTTATTACCAGGCATGGCTGGACAGGGTTCAGAGAAGGGAAGCCGAGGAAAATCAGTAAAATCCCCCCTTCCAACACCCCTCCCTTGTCATTCTGAGCGCCAGCGAAGTAATCGAACTTGTTCGCTCTCATAGCGAAGCGGAGAGAGAATCTCGTCCAATATTCCATAACTGGATTGGACGAGATCCTTCACTTCGTTCAGGATGACAATGCTATTAAATTCTCTGTCACGTTAGAGGAAGACAATGCTATTAGTAGAGGATGAAATGCTACAGTCTTACAGCCGTGCCGGAGCAAGTAACCATGAGCATGCTGCCATTCCCGCCTACAGTCTCATAATCCAGGTCAATGCCTACTACAGCATTTGCACCCATCCGTTCTGCATTCTCTGCCATTTCACGGAGTGCAGCATCTTTTGCTTCGCGCAGCACTTCTTCGTAAGAACTAGAACGTCCACCTACGATGTCATGAATGCTTGCAAAAAAATCCTTCACAATGTTTGCACCAATAATAGTTTCACCTGATACAATACCAAAATACTGCTGAATGGTACGACCTTCTACGGTTGGAGTTGTTGTAAGTAACATAATCTTAAATTTTAGACGTTTAACATTTTTGTACTGCAAAGATAAGTCTAACCACTCGCAACTTGCATATGTCCGCAACATATTTATAGGAAAAGGGAATCTGTCCTATAAAAATATACTCTTTATTGCTATGAGGTATCTCTACGATTTTAATCATTTGACTACAATATACGATAAGAATGCCAGAAGATTGCTACAATGCTTAATGGATTCCACGCCCGTACCGTGATAACAGATTGCAATATTTTACGCCGTTTTTGTTTGATACTTTTTTAAAAACAGCAGATTTATTGCAGCATTGAAAGAATAATCATATCTTTGCAGCACTAATTCACATTAAGTACGCAAACGAGATTTTTATAAACTATAAATTTTAAAAGAATAAGTTTTTCACGTATGAACAGAATCCTCATATTCTTTTCCTGCATCATACTTTCTGGACAAGCCCTTTCACAGAATGTTACTGATTACGGGAGTTTACCTTATAAGCCATCTAAAGTAGAGGTTTTGGACAAGTCAAAGGTGGAGGTTATCTATGAACACTTCGTCACGGATCCTGTCTTAGATACGTTTGATCCTGGCAACTTTCTGATTCTGCAGATAGGAGATTTATATTCTAAATTCTGGGAATACCGAGATTTCCGAAAAGACTCCACCTTAGCAACTTACGACTACAAAAAACTGGACAATAGAACGGCTGATAACATTGGCCGGAAGTACGACTATGGTATGAAAGAGAAGTAAGTATCTGATTGATAGAGAATGGGGCACTGGTTTCGGTGCCCCATTCTTATGTGTTATTTCAGTATA
>JAUNHZ010000162.1 GCA_030523705.1 Bacteroidales bacterium | reverse complement strand
AATGTTTTTATGTTTAACCGACCACAAATTTACGGAAATATTTTTGAATGTATATAAAAAACTAGCTTTTTTTTCAAAAAAACCAACAGATTTCAGGTTTTTGTACATTTCTGTCTTATTTCTTTGAAAAATGTTATATATTTGCGTTCAATTACGTAATTTATTTATTCATAAAACATAAACAAAATGGGATTTTTGAGCGACTTTAAGGCATTTGCCATGAAGGGCAATGTCGTAGACATGGCAGTCGGTGTTATCATCGGCGGTGCATTTGGTAAGATTGTAACTTCTGTTGTATCAGACATCATTATGCCATTGGTAGGCTTGTGCGTTGGTGGTGTTAACACTTCTGACCTGAAGGTTGTCCTGAAGGAAGCTGTAATGGAAGGAGAAGAAGTGGTACAGGAGGCTGTAACTTGGAACTATGGTGCATTCGTTCAGAATGTAATCGACTTCCTGATCATTGCATTGTCTGTATTCTTGATGGTAAAGGCTATCAATAAGATGACAACCCTGAATAAGAAGGAAGAAGAAGCTACTCCAGAACCAGCTCCAGAGCCAGAGCCAACTGCAGAGGAGAAGCTGTTGACTGAGATTCGCGACTTACTGAAGAACAAGTAATTGACACACTCACATAGAACAAGCGCCGGTTCCAAATGGAACTGGCGCTTTTCTTTTATCTCATCTGCAAGCCAAATGCTTGTGACACATAGTTTTCCATACTCTGGCAGACCTCACGGGAGAAAGTCTGCGCCGTGTCATAGATTTCTTTCCATATATCGTCAGACAGCCCTGCTAGCTGTTCCCTGTATATCTCTTTTTTATATATACTGTATAGCACACCCGCATTGAAATTATCACCAGCGCCTATGGTGCTTATGGTCTGGATAGGCTGAACGGGATACTCGGTCTTCCCATTAGGAGTAAATATGCAAACAGGCTCTGCTCCATTCGTCAAAATCAAGTTTTTACAATAGGGTGAAACCAACTGTGCGTAGATGGTATCAGCATCCGATACGCCATACAGGACTTTAAAATCATCAAGAGAACCGCGCACTATATGCGCAAGTTCCAGATTCTCCTTCACAGCATCTAGCACAGCCGGAATATCCGCTGCATGACTTGGTCGAAAATTCACGTCATAATAGATCATTGCACCGGCTTCACGTGCTTTGCGCAAGAAAGGAGCCACACGATATCGGATAGCAGGATTAACCGCATAGAAAGAACTGATTAGGACCAAATCGCCCTCACTAATTTCCGGCATTACATACTGCAGGTTACCCGGTTCAGGATCACGGTAGAACTGATACTTGGCCTCATTAGCCTCGTCCAGGAAAGCCAGGGATATTCGACTCTTCGTTGCGGGGATACGTGTCACAAAACGGGTATCTACCCCATTCTTCTGCATGAAATCCATAGAAAAATCAGCAACCAGGTCATCGCCCATCTCCGTCAGGAAACAGCAAGGCAGTCCACAGCGGCCTATGGCTATAATCGCATTGAAGGCAGAACCTCCAGGGTTTGCCGATTTCGGTTGCTGTTCTTTGAACACAATATCCAACACACTTTCTCCTAATCCTATAATCTTTCTCATGACAATTTATGATTGGCGCTGCAAATGTAGCAAGATTTTGGGTAAAAAATGCCAACAATGCTGAAATATTGTGCTATCTTTGCAAGCACATAATTTTTAAGAGTATGCAACAACAGAAAATCATTATTCTCGACTTCGGTTCACAGACCACTCAGCTGATTGGTCGTCGTGTCCGTGAGCTCGACACTTTCTGCGAGATTCTGCCTTACAACAAATTCCCTCACGATGACCCATCGGTGATTGGTGTTATCCTTTCCGGCTCTCCACTGAGCTGTTATGCCGATGATGCATTCCATGTAGATCTGTCTAAGATCCGTGGTCGTCTGCCTATCTTGGGAATCTGCTACGGAGCTCAGTATATGAGCCACATCTATGGAGGTAAGGTTGAGAGTGCAGGAACACGCGAATATGGCCGTCAGAACCTACAGTTTGTAGATACTGACTGTCCTTTGTTCCAGGGTTTCGACCCTCATTCACAGGTTTGGATGAGTCATGGCGACTCTATCACCCGTATTCCAGAGGGTGCACATGTAGTAGCATCTACAGAGACTGTACAGAATGCCGCTTACTATTTGGACCCAGCCCAGAACCCTGACCTGAACGGTAATCCTATTTTCGGAACCCAGTTCCACCCAGAGGTATTCCATTCTTTGCAGGGTACATTATTACTGAAGAACTTCGTAGTCGATGTCTGCGGCAGCCGTCAGGACTGGAGTGCCGATGCCTTCGTTGAGATGACCGTCAAGGAACTCAAGGAGCAGATTGGTAACGACCGTGTCATCCTGGGTCTGTCTGGTGGTGTAGATTCATCTGTAGCAGCCGTTCTGCTGAACAAGGCTATCGGCAAGCAGCTGACCTGTATCTTTGTTGATCACGGCATGCTCCGCAAGAACGAGTTCACCGATGTAATGAAGGACTATGAGTGTCTGGGCTTGAACGTGATTGGCGTAGATGCATCCGAGAAGTTCCTGGGCGATTTGGCTGGTGTCAAGGAGCCAGAGAAGAAGCGTAAGATCATTGGCCGCGACTTCGTAGAAGTGTTCGATGCAGAGGCTAAGCGCATCATTGCAGAGAGCAAGGACGGTAGCGAAGGCGAGGTAAAATGGCTGGCACAGGGTACCATCTATCCAGACCGCATTGAGAGTCTGAACATTACCGGTAAAGTCATCAAGTCACACCATAACGTAGGTGGTCTTCCAGAAGAGATGCACCTGAGCCTCTGTGAGCCACTGAAATGGCTGTTCAAGGATGAGGTTCGCCGTGTAGGTCGCTCTATGGGTATGCCAGAGCACCTCATCACCCGTCACCCATTCCCAGGTCCAGGCTTGGCTGTACGTATCTTGGGCGACATTACCCGTGAAAAGGTACGCATCTTGCAGGATGCCGACGACATCTACATCCGTGGCTTGCGTGAGTATAAGGTAAAGCTGAAGGGCGAAGAGGCACGCAGCGTATTGGCTGCCGGTGTTCCTGCAGACATGAAGGACGGTGAGATTGAGGTATCTCTCTACGACCAGATCTGGCAGGCAGGTGCCATCCTCCTTTCCGAGGTTCGCAGTGTAGGCGTCATGGGCGATGAGCGCACATACGAGAATCCTGTAGCTCTCCGTGCTGTAACCAGTACCGATGCAATGACTGCCGACTGGGCTCACCTGCCATACGACTTCATGGCTAAGGTCAGCACAGAGATTATCAATAAGGTCAAGGGTGTCAACCGCGTTTGCTACGACATCTCTTCAAAACCACCTTCAACAATTGAGTGGGAGTAAAACCAACATAAAAAGACCGTATAGCTAAACTGCTATACGGTCTTCTTTTTTTCTTCTGCGCCAGGACTATTCCATGGCAGCCAATACCTTCTTATAATAAGAATTGGTAGTTTTCAGCTTGTACCGTGGACCACCGTTCCAAGAGCGGATGGCTCTTTCCACGTCATTCTCCGGGTTATACTTCTCTTGGAACAACAGAAACATCTCCATCGATTTCTTCACATCCCTTCTGTCGGCCAATGTATAACGCACCTTACTCTTCTTTTCACTTAATATCTGATTGCACTCCTCAACTAAGATTGGTGTAATCTGCATAGGCCCCACGGACAAACCACTCACGGCATTCACATCGCCTCTGCTTTCCACATGGATAATCGCATTAATTACTTTTGTCCAGTCCATATGACCTGCTGCCACTGCAGACAGATGAGATACTAAGCCTAAAACTAAAATAACAATGTTCCTTTTTACAATCATATTTTACCTGTTTCGAAAGAACGTTTTATCACTATAAAACGCTTAACTCTTTCTATTTCAGGTGCAAAGGTACAAAAAATCTTCCACTCCCCCAAATTTTGCGATTTTTCTTGACATAAATCAATTTTGACCTGAGCCGAAACCAAAGAACAAACGTGTTTGTTTTTTGGACAAGACTTAAGACAAAATCAAACTTGTTTGAATTTTGGCTTTAGTCGATTATAAAATGAAAACGGGTTTGCATTTTGGTGAGGCGATGGTCAAAATCAACCAAAGGTTAATTTTAATCCCAAAATTTTGTTTATCTTTGCAACCACACAAACTATATACACAAAAACTATGAAAAAATTACTGTTTAGCCTGGCCGTCCTTACACTGACAGCCTGTGGCACCAAGACCGGAACGACACTAGAAAACACAGAAGTGGATTCCACCCTCTACGTATCCAATCCCGTTTGGAATGAGGATTTCCCAGACCCAACCATCTGGACGGGTAACGATGGCAAATTCTATGCTACAGCCACAGGCTTAAGAACCCTGCTTACCAGTACGGACCTGGCACACTGGACCAAGATGGACTATGCGCCCATCACCGAGGAGACACGCCAGCTGCTGAAATCCTACAATCCTAACATCTGGGCACCCGATGTAGCCATCATCAATGGCCAGCGACTCATGTATGTCACCTTGCACAAGACCAAGGAGGATTCTCGCATCGTAGTCCTAAAGGAAACAGAGAAACCAGGCCTCTTTGAGTTTGCCAACCTGATTACCTGGAGCTGCGATACCGGCATTGAGGATACCATTGACCCTGAGCCTGTCATTGCCGAGGATGGTACTGTTTGGCTTTTCTTTGGTTCCGTAGGCGGCATTCACCGTGTAGAGCTAGAAAAGGATGGCCTCTCAGTCAAGAAAGATGCGGAATACATTCACGTGGCCGGAAAGACCGTAAAGGAAGACCCTTCCCGCAAGTTGGTCTATGAAGGCTCATACCTCTATAAGCACGATGGTTACTGGTACCTCTTCGTAAGTGGTGGTTTCTACAACTCGCACGATTACCACATGCTCGTAGGCCGCAGTGAAACCTTAGATGGCGAATTCTTAGACAAGGATGGAAACAAGATGACCGATGGCTATGCCACCACCATCCTCTCTACCACAGAAGATGCATTTTTCTTCGGTCCAGGCCACAACGGAGAAATCTTTGAGGATGCCGAAGGAAAGACCTACATCCTCTACCATTGCCACAGTAAAGCCCTCAAGCCAACCTCAGAGCGCAGCGACTATAACCCACGTCCAATGCTCCTGCAGGAAATCCTTTGGGATGAAAAAACCGGATGGCCTTACTTCCAAGACAACACCACCGCAGAAAAAGTTCTCCCTCCAACCTTCTAACAACAAAAAAGGGTAGCCCCATCAGGCTACCCTTTTATATTGTCATTCTGAGCGAAGCGAAGAATCTCGTCCAATCTAACCAATTGTCAATTGTCACTGATCACTTATC